>JAYURF010000160.1:0-5491 GCA_043756365.1 Acidimicrobiales bacterium | reverse complement strand
AGCCGATGCAGTCACTCCAGCCCGGCCTGCTGCTTGAACACCAGGCTGTCCCAGTAGTCGACACGGTGCGCGATGCGCTGACCTTCGACACGAAACCGCATCACGCCGCGCACGGTGACGTCGCGGTCGTTGACGCGGGTGTGCAACGTGTACGCGGCAACGACACGATCGCCCTCGGCGACGATCTCCTCGAGCTCGTAGCGAAGACCGGGCATCGACGCGAGGAACCCGGGCACGCGGCGGGCGTACTCGTCCTTGCCGATGCAACCGGTGCCGAGGGCGGCAGTGTGCTCGTTGACGAAGTCGTCGGTGACCAATGCGGTCACCGCGTCAGGATCGGCTGTGGCGAACGCGGCCAGGTAGGCAGCGCACACTTCGCTCGGGGTCACGAACCCCAGACCTCCCGTGCCTTTTCGAACACGCCCTGATCGAAGGAAAACTCGATCATGTTGCCATCGGGATCGGTGAGCGCGCAGATGTAGCCGATGGGGTCGGGCATCCACTGTGGCTCCCAAACCAGACACCCCGCAGCGCGCCCTCGTTCGGCGACTGCCTCGACATCGTCCTTGCTCGGCATCTCGATGCCGATGTGGGCGAAGGGGGCCATGATCGGTTGTTTGCCCTTGCCCTGATCGCGAGTGAAGCTGACCAGCACCAGGATGAACGGCTTGTCGCCGAGGTCGGAATGACCAAGCCACGCCCCCTGACCGTCGGCATCCTCGCGTCGATCGAGCAGCCGCAACGGGGTGAAGTCCTCGTACCAGGCGATCGTCGCGTCGATGTCGGTGGCGGGCAGCGCGATGTGGGTCCAGCGCATGGTGGTCGGACGTACCCGCTCGCGGGCCTCAGTGTGGTCACTCACTGGTGTAGCCCTCCGGAATGATGGGATCGGTGCCGCCCTTGGTCCAGGCAATCACCGTGGTGCCCCACGGATCTTCGAACGCGCCGTTGAACCCGTTGAACTCGGCCCAGTAGTGATGCCGCCACAGGATCGTTGCGCCGTGGGCTTCGGCGCGATCCAGGATCGCATCCTCGTTGTCGTCGTCGCTGACGAGGATCCACACCCGCGGGCCACGGATGCCACGCGTGATGTGTCGTGGTTCGACACCTGCCGCATCGGGATGGGGACGACAGTTACCGACGTCGCTGAAGCCGACGTGGAGGTTTCCGACGGTGGATGCGGAGCCGTCGTCGAGGGGAAAGAAGCCGCCGGGCACGCCACGGTGAAACACTCCAGCAGGACGGCCCTCGACCTCCCATCCGAACACGTCGCCGTAGAACTTGGCACATGCCTCGACGTCATCGGACGGGAAGTCGACGAAGATCAGGGTGTTCGGCTGCATGGGCCAATGGTAGCAAAGCGGTGGTGGAGCAATGGACTGATGGTCTGACCAACGTGGCGGCGGGACAACGTAGGCTCACGCCATGTCGTCAGCCACGCGAGGCGAGCAGGTGGTCACGGCGGCAACCGGCCTCGGCGCGCAGCGAGTCGAGGTCGACGGTGACACAGCGGCGGTCGCGAACGACCTCGCGTCCGGCGACGATCACATCTCGCACCGACCGGCCGTCGGACGCCCAGATCAGCTGCCGGACCGAGTCGGTGCTGCGTGGCACGAACTGTACGCCCGAGGTGTCGTGAACCACGATGTCTGCCTGCTTGCCCACTTCGAGCGAGCCGATCAGACTGCCCTTGCCAATCGCGGTAGCGCCGCGGATGGTGGCCAGGGCGAGCGCATCGTGCGCGGTCAACGTGAACGGGTCGACGGCACGGTCACGGGCGAGGCCGACGAACAGCGCAGCGGCGCGAAGGATGTCCACGGCGTCGCCGGCGTTCTCGGCGTCGCAACCCAACGCAACGCGCGCGCCGCGACGGATCAACTCGTCATGACGCGAGGCAGCGGTGAAGCCTTGTGCCAAGCGCAGATAGGCCCAGGGGCACGAGGCCACAGCGACGTCGGTGCGGATGACGACCTCGACCTCGGCGTCGTCCAGGTGGACGGCATGGGCGATCAGCACGTGCGCGCCCAGTGCGCCGAGCGAGTCGAGATGAACGAGCGGCCGTCGACCTGTGCGTTGGAGGTAGCTCACCGGATCGCCCCCATGAGGCGACATGTGAAACGTCAACCCTGCGCCGCGAGTGCGAGCGAGCTGGCTGGCCCCGACGATGAGCTCGTCGCTCATCAGATCGTGACCAACGAGGGTGACCCAGGCCTCGACCAGGCCGCCCGCGGGGTAGCGATCGAGCAGCGCCGCGTGACGATCGAGCACCTCATCGGCTGGGTACGAGAACGGGACGCCGACCACGTCCCAACCCCATTGCCCGATTGTCGCCCGCAGACCCACTGCCTGGACGCCAGCCGCGACGCGGTCGGGATGCGCAACTGTGCCAGCCTCGACCGTGCAGGTGATTCCGTTGGTGACCGCAGCGATCGCAGCAATCGTCGCCGAAAGCTCGTCGTCGTCGCCGGTGTGCGCACCGTGCACCGGCACGGCCCAACCAAAGATCGCTTCCTGGGAATCGATCGCGTCGGGGATGCACGAGTGCACCAGCCGGTCGCCGGTCAGGTGCTGGTGCGCGTTCACATACCCAGGGGTGACGATCGAGTCGGCTTCGCCGATCACCGACACGTCAGCGAATTGCTGCCGAAGGTCGTCAAAGCGTCCGACCGCGGCAATCGCCGAGCCGATCACGACGACCGCACCGTCATCGATCACCGTGCCGTCAGCGTCCATCGTCAGGATCTCGCCGCGCACCATCAACCCGGCTTCGCCAGACCCGTGACCCATCAGCAAAGGTTGCCACACGATGACTACAACCGCTTTGTCCACTGAACCCGGGGCCGGCACACTGTGCTCGAACCCTGCGCTGCGCAATTCGTGGTACGCGGTCGCGCGCAGCATCGACGTGGGTTCGGCGCCGGTCGCAGCAACGTTGTTGGCGACGAAGGTCGTGCTGTATCGCAGCGCGACCGGAGTCGTTGCCGCGCCTGATCGGTGTCCGCATCGCGAAGCCCCACTTTCGGCTGGCACGATCGCCAGCGGCTGTTTGGTCTGCCCGTACCACGGTTGGACGTTTGCCGATGACGGGCGGTGCGTGCGCGTGCCGTCGTCAGCCGACACCGTGCCGGTGCCGCCGCGGGCTCACCTGACCACGTTCGCGTGTGTCGAGCGCTACGGGTTGGTGTGGGTGTGCCTCGGTACCCCGCGCAGCGATGTCCCAGTGATCGCCGAGGAGGACGACCCAGCGTTCCGGCGGATCAACACGCCCGTCGACGTGTGGCGCACCTCGGCGACGCGGATGACCGACAACTTCCTCGACATCACCCACTTTCCCTTCGTCCACGTCGGTACGTTCGGGGTTGCCCAGGACACTCAGGTTCCCAAGGTCGAGCTGGGCGAACTGGACAGCGGTTGGTTCGGATATCGCTACGAGGTTCGGGCTGCGAATGATTCGCTCGGTTCGGTGGTCAGCGGGCAGACAGGCAACGTGGTCGAGCGGGCGATGAGCTCGGGCTTCCACCTTCCCTTCGACGTCCGCAGCACGATCCGTTACAGCACTGGGCTGGAGCACGTGCTGCTGTTGCTGTCGACACCTATCGACGACGTCACGTCGTTTTTTACGTTCGTGGTGTGGCGCAACGACGACTTCTCGGTTTCGGCCGAGGAGATCATCCGCTTCGATCTCGCGATCGGGGCCGAAGACAAGCGGATGCTGGAGCTACTCGATGGCGTACTGCCGCTCGATCACACAACACTGGTCAACGTCCAGGCTGATAAGTGCAGCCTCGAGTGGCGCCGCCGATTGCTCGAACTGATGCACTCGTCGAGCGGCCGCTGATCGCGTCAGCCCGACTCGCCGGCCCATCCGGACGCGATTTCCCGCGGGTAATCCGGAAGGGTCCGTTCACGGCCGAGGGTGAGCGAGTCGTTCGAGGATCTCGGTCACGACACGCGAGCTTTCCTCCTCGATGGCCGAGCAGCGATCGAGCTCGGCGATGACCGACGTGTCACTGAGCCGTCGGGCGACTGACCGCCACGCGTTTGCCCCTTGAAGTTCGGCATCGGCTTGCAGGCGAAGTTGCTCGTTGATCGGGTGCCCATCGAATGCCGCGTAGTACAGGGCACGAGCTGCGGGGAGCAGGCTTCGGAGTTCTGCGAGGGACACCTCGTCGAGCTCGAACAGGGCTTCAATCCGATCGGAGATCTCGTCCTCGCGTTGGGCGCAGCGGTTGAGCGCCTCGGCTTCGTGCGGGAGTTCCGCAGCCCATGCCCGGTAGCGATCGGCTGCTGTTCGCTCCAAGAGCGCGAGAAAACGCGGTCGTGCCGCATCGGGAACTCGGCTCAGCACGGGTGCTAACAACGCTCCGAAATCGGGGTTCTTTGTGGCCATCGCCACATCATGGCGCGGCCGATCCCGACGTGTGCAGGTTGGGGGTCAGGGACGCCAGGTGGGTGGTGAGGACCCGAGTGGTTGTGGACCGTGGGGCCACGTACCGCCGATCGGCAGGGCAGCGGTGACTTTTCCGAACGGTGTGTCGACGGTGTGCATGGCTGAGGGCGATGGGATGGCGCGCAACGGGGTGAACGGTTGTGGCCCGCCGAGTGACGTGAGCCAGTTCCGTGTGCGCAGCAGGGACAGCCTCGCCAGCCAGGTTCCGCCGTGCTCGCTCTGGTGGCGGACCAGTTGCGCTGCGGCGAACGCGGCGAGGAGTCCGGTGCAGTAGTCGAGCGCTTGCACCGGCAGCGGGACCGGGTCGGTCCGGCCACTTGCGATGCTGCCGGCGTCGACGATACCGGTGGTCGATTGAACGATCGAGTCGAACCCCCGTCGACCGGCCCACGGCCCGACCCAATCGAACGCGCTGAGCTGCACGGTCACGGTGCCAGGTGCGCAACGTTGCGGTGTGATGCCACGGGACGCAAACGACCCGGGCCGGTAGGAGTCGATCCACACGTCGGCTCCTGCGAGAAGCCGTTCGAAATCGTCACGGCCGGGTCCGGTATCGAGATCGGCGAACGTGTTGCGTTTCCCGGACCCGGTGGTGAGCACACCGATGTCGACCGAGGGGAGGTGTGGCGCGCCGACGAGGAGCACGTCGGAGCCATGCGCCGCGAAGGTCATCCCGGCGACGGGTCCGGCAAGTACCCGGGAGCAATCCAAGGCCTTGAGCCGACGTGTCGACGATCGGGGGGCGCCGTCGCCGACCTGTTGCACGGAGATCAACGGCAGTTCGCTGGTGGCGGCTGCGTGGGGATGGTCAGCCCACTCCGTGATCGTGCGGAGCTTGGCGGCGATCATCCCGTCGGCGATCAGATCGTGTTCGAGGTCGTACGGGTCGCGCTGGAGCACGGCCTGCTGGATCGACTCCCTCGTCGGTTCGCACCTCAGCCTGGCGACGACACCGGCGGCGTGATGAGGGAAGTTGCAGTGGAACTGAATGAAGCCGCCATCGCTGGTTCGGTAGTAGCCAGACAGGTCCGCCCATTGCGG
>JAYURF010000159.1:0-16673 GCA_043756365.1 Acidimicrobiales bacterium | reverse complement strand
ACCGGGCGGGCTGGCACCGGGCGGGCGGCGCAGGCCGGGGTGGCCCGGGCCGCGATGTCGGTGACCGCGACTGTTCCGATTGCGTGGCACGGACCGCTCCCAGTAGGCGAGTGGGCCGCCGGAACCGAGGTTTGCGTCGCCGGCAGCGTGCGGCGGCGGTTCTTTCGCGTTGGCGGGCTCACCCAGAGCCGAACCGAGGTGATCGCACACTCGCTCGTCCGGGTGGCCGCACGAGGATCGACGGCGACCGCTTTGCGGCGCGTCCTTCGCGCTCTGGATGACGACGAGGTCGCACGGCTACGCTCGGTCCTGCCTGGGCATCCATGAGTGCCCACCCACGACTTCTCGGCCACAACCGGGTACCCGCTATCCAGGAGATCACTTGTTATGAGTACATCAACGACAGCCCCATCACCGGCACAGGCTGCCGGTCTACCGGCCGGTGTCGTCACCGGTGCCGCGTATGACGCCCTCGTCGGAGCGTGCAAGGCGGGCGGTTACGCGCTGCCGGCAGTCAACGTCACCGGCACCAACACCATCAATGCCGTGCTCGAAGCCGCAGCGCACAGTCGCGCCGACGTGATCATTCAGCTTTCCAATGGCGGTGGCCAGTTCTACGCCGGACAGGGTTTCCCCGACGGTGCGCTGGCGAAAGTGCTCGGGGCGGTGTCGGCCGCCAAACACGTCCACATGATGGCCGCTCACTACGGGGTGTGCGTCGTGCTGCACACCGATCACGCCAACAAGAAGTTGATCCCCTGGGTCGAAGGCATGCTCGATCACGGCGAGCGGTACTTCGACGAGACCGGGTCGGCGCTGTTCAGTTCGCACATGCTCGACCTCAGTGAGGAGCCGCTCGAGTGGAACGTCGGTGAATGTGCCCGGATCTTGGAACGGATGGCCAAGATCGGGATGAACCTGGAGATCGAACTGGGCGTCACCGGCGGCGAGGAGGACGGCATCGGCGGCGAGTTCGACGAGAGCGCCGACAACGCCAAGCTCTACACCCAGCCAGAAGACGTTCTGTACGCGTACGAAGTGCTCAATCCGATCGGACGGTTCTCCGTGGCGGCGTCGTTCGGCAACGTGCATGGAGTGTACAAACCGGGAAACGTCAAGCTGCGACCCGAGATCTTGCAGGCGTCGCAGACGCTCGTCTCCACGTCACAGAACCTGCCCGCCAACCCGCTCGATCTGGTGTTTCACGGGGGCTCGGGCTCGGACAAGGCCCAGATAGCCGAAGCGGTGAGCTACGGGGTGTTCAAGATGAACATCGACACCGATACGCAGTTCGCCTTCGCTGCGCCGGTCGGGGCATTCGTCGACGCCCATCCGAAGGCATTCAAGTATCAGATCGACCCCGACGACGGCACGCCGTTCAAGAGTTTCTACGATCCCCGCAAGTGGCTGCGTGCCGCCGAACAAGGCCTGGTCGAACGCTTGGGTGAGGCCTTCGCCGATCTCGGGTCAACCGGCAAGACGCTGGCGTCCTAGCGCGTCCGGGCCGGCTTCCGGCCGGCCCGATCAGTCCAGCGGTCGGATCACCAACCCGGTGCGCAGCTTGGGGGTGAAGAACGTCGATTTCGGGGGCATCAACGTGCCCTCGGTCGCGGTGCGGCGGATCTCGTCGATGCTGGTTGGCCGGATCAACACCGCGGCAGTCGCGGCACCTGAAGCGACGAGCTCAACGACGTTGCTCACCCCGTGCTGATAAGCGACCTCGGTCTCCCCGCTGACAAGGGCATGCTCGAGCCAGGCGCCGTCGAGTGCGCGGACGCCGTCGAACGCACCCGAACGTGGACGTAACCACGTCCCAGTGCCGTCAGGCCCGACCAGGCACAATGCCTGCCGATCGATCATCTCCCGGGTGATGTGAGCATCGACCGGCCCGGCGGGGGACAGATCGAACGATCCCTGCAGGGCCGCGCGCACCGCCTCGAATGGGATTCCCGAGTACAGCCGGTGGATTGCATCGATGCTCAATTGCGACGCGACGAGCTCGCCGACATAGCCGAGGGTGAGATCCCACGCACCGGGACCGTCGACGGCCCGGCGCTCGTCGCGATAGATGCGGCTGATCGCGTAGCGGTGGTGCCCATCGGCGATCAGTACCGGCTGCGCTTCAACCGCCGCCTGGATGTTCTCGACGCGGAGGGGATCGGAAACTCGCTCGACGGTGTGGACCACGCCCTCGTCGTCGGTGCACGTGCCGACGAGCTCCCCTGGCTGCTGCAACAACTCGGTCAGTCCGGCAGCCAACGACAACCCCCACACCGGTGAGAGGTTGGCCTCAGTGGCGCGGGTGAGATCCAGCCGGTCGGTCTTGGCTTTTGGGGTGGTCCGCTCATGGGGGAGCACGCCGCCGGCACCCTCGTCGACCACCTCGAGTGCCCCGATGACCCCCACCGTGGTCCGTACAGAACCGTCCTCGGTGGTGAAACGCATTCGGTACAACGTGAACGTCGCGACCTCGTCGCGGACCATGGTGCCGTTGGCCACCCAGCGCCGCAGCGTTGCGGCCGCGTTGTCGTACCGGGCGGGGTCGCCGTCGGGGCCCGGCACATCGACCACCACGATGTTGTCCGGATGCCGATCAATCAGCCCGGCCACGTCGGCCGCCGACAACACGTCGTATGGGGGCGCGGCGGCGTCATCGAGGTCGATGCTGGGGGCGTAACGCAACGCGGTGAACGGTTCGAAGCGGGGCACAGCGGACAGGATGCCAGCTCGCGTGTCACGATGACCAGATGGTGCCGCTTGCCTTGCCGACGAATCCCCCTCCGCGCACGTTGCTGCTCGACCTCGACGGCGTGGTGTGGCTCGCCCACGACCCGATCCCCGGATCGGTCGAGGCGATCGCAGCAGCCCGTCAGGCCGGCTGGAGGGTGCTGTTCGTGACCAACAACTCAGCAGCGCGCGTCGCCGATCAGGAGGCCGCGCTCGCAGCGATTGGTGTTCCCGCCGTCGGCGATGTGGTGACGTCGGCGGTCGCCGCGGCGAGGTTGGTGAATGCGGGCGAGACGGTGCTGGTGTGCGGCGGCGTCGGCGTGACCGAAGCGGTCATCCAACGTGGCGCCATCGTGGTCGGCGAGCCGGTGTCGGGGGAACGCTGCGATGTGGTGATCGTCGGTTTCCATCGCGAGTTCGACTACGCCGGTCTCCAACGAGCGGCGACCGCGGTCCGCCTTGGTGCGCGCCTGATCGGGACCAACGATGACGCGACCTACCCAACCCCTGGCGGCCCGATACCGGGGGGAGGGGCGATCCTGGCCGCTGTGGCCGTCGCTGCCGGCGTCACTCCGGTCGTCGCCGGCAAGCCACACCTGCCGATGGTCGATCTTGTCGGTGAGCTGATCCGCGACGCGGCCGGCGACGGAGCTGTGGCGAACGCGTTGATGGTCGGGGACCGGCCGTCCACGGACGGGCTGTTCGCCCGGGCGCTCGGCTGTCAGTACGCGCACGTCTGGTCGGGAGTGACCACCCCGGGGATGCCGGTGGACCCGAATCCAGATTTCATTGCCGACGACCTGCGTGGCGTGATCGACGCCATCCTCGCTGGCGTGGGGAGCCAGGCCGCGCCTGAACGTCTCGAAGCGTCCGGGTGAGGGTTGCCCCGTCGCACTACACTTGCGCCATGCCAGCACAGACCATCATCCGACGGCTCCTCGATGCCGGAATGCAGTTCTCCGAGATGTCGCAGAGCACGGCCGAGAAGCTCGTCAGCGAGCTCGTCAAGACCGGCCAGCTCCGCCGCAAGGAAGCCGAGCAGACGGTGCAAGCCCTCGTCGAGCGGGGCCGGTCGTCGACCGAACGTCTCGTCGCCGCCGTGCAGTCCGAGGTTGGAAAACAACTCGGCCGCTTCGCCGATCGAATCGACGACATCGAGGACCGGATCGAGGATCTCGCTGAATCTGCGGGAATGGCGGCCCGCCGAAAAGCGACCGGTCCCACGACTCAGCCGGCGGCCGATCCAAAATCGGCTGCCCCGGCCAAGAAGGCTGCGCCCGCGAAGAAGGCTGCGCCCGCGAAGAAAGCTGCGGGTACGTCGGGTGTGGCCAGGGTCGTCGTCAAGAAATCTGCGAAGCGCTGAGGCGTGACGCGCCGGCTACGTCTCGATGCCGAGATGGTGAGGCGAGGTTTGGTGACGAGTCGAACCGATGCGGCGCGCACGATCGACCTGCGGCGGGTGTTGGTGAACGGCGCGGTTGCGGAGAAGTCGTCACGGCTCGTCAGTACCGCTGACGCGGTGATCGTCAGTGGTGCTCCGGCTCGCTTCGTCGGCCGGGGTGGCCTGAAGCTCGACGCAGCCCTCGATGCATTTTCGATCGATGTCACGGGCCTCGATGCCCTCGACGCCGGCGCCTCGACGGGGGGATTCACGGATTGCCTGTTGCAGCGCGGCGCTGCTCGCGTGCTCGCCATTGATGTGGGACACGGACAGCTGCACCCCAAGATTCGTGTCGACGACCGCGTCGTCGTGTGGGAACGCACCAACATGCGCACCGTCGTCATCGGTGATCTGCCGTACCGCCCGGCGGTGGTGGTCGCCGACTTGTCGTTCATCTCGCTGGCCAAGGTGATCGGCGTCCTGGCCACCGTGGTGCAACCAGGTGGAGACATGGTGTTGCTGGTCAAACCGCAGTTCGAAGCGGGGCGCCAAGAGGTGGCCCGGGGTCACGGGATCATCACCGATCCGGTGATCCACGACCGGGTACGACACGAGATCGAGGTGAGCTTGCGCGTCCACGAGTGCGTCGTGATCGGCTGGACCGATTCGCCGGTCACCGGTTCGGACGGAAACCGCGAGTTCCTCGTACATGCCCGCGGCAGCGATCAGCGAACCGGCACGGGGCAGTGACGATGCTGCACGTGCTCCTCGTGGCCCATCACCAGCGCGCCGAGGCCGCGGCGCTCGCCCGCGTTGCGGCGACGTGGTTGGCAGGTCGCGGGCACCGGGCATGGATGACACCCGACGATGCGGGGGCATTGTCGATGTGCGATCTCCTCGGCAGCGATCTGCCCGCCGTAGCCGACCTCGTGATCAGCCTTGGCGGCGACGGCACCATGTTGCGTGCCGTACAGATGCTCGGCGGGGCCGCGGTACCGGTGATCGGGGTCAACGTCGGCCTGCTCGGCTACCTCACCGAGGTCGAGCCCGCGGCGCTGACGACGGCGCTGGAACGTTTCGTTGCCGGTCCGGCCGCCGACGCAGGTGACTGGGAGATCGACTCGCGGATGATGCTCGATGTGATCGTCGATCGTCTCGGTGGCGGCGGCCAGGAGCGGTTCCGCGCTTTGAACGAGGGAGTGCTCGAAAAGCACGAGGCCGGCCATACGGTGCGCCTGCTCGTGCGCATCGACGGCGCAACGTTCACCTCGTACGCGGCCGACGGGTTGATCATCGCCACGCCGACGGGTTCGACCGCGTACTCACTGTCGGCGCGGGGTCCCGTGGTGTCCCCACGTCACCGCGCCCTGCTGCTCACCCCGGTTTCGCCGCACATGTTGTTCGACCGTTCGCTGGTGCTCGACCCCGACGAACTGGTCGAGGTGGAGGTGATTGGGCACCGGCCGGTTGCGTTGTCGGTCGATGGCCAGCGCGCCGCCAGCCTCACCGAGGGCGATACCGTCACGGTCAAGGCCTCGGCCGCATCCGCTCAATTCGTGCGCTTCGGCCAGCGCCGCTTCCATCAGATCCTCAAGACCAAGTTCGGACTCTCCGATCGCTGATGCTCACTGAACTCCACATCGAAGACCTGGGCGTGATCGCTTCGCTCGATCTTGTGCTCGCATCCGGATTCACGGCATTTACGGGCGAAACCGGCGCGGGGAAGACGATGTTGGTCGAGGCGATCAGCCTGCTGGTCGGTGGCCGGGCCGATACCACGATGGTTCGTTCCGGTGCGGCCGAAGCACGTGTCGAAGGCCGCTTCGTGGTCGGCGAGGACGAGATCGTGTTGGCTCGGGTGATCCCGGTGGAGGGCCGCTCGCGGGCCTACGTGAACGGTCGTCTCGCCACGGTTGCCACGCTCGCCGATCACGGCGCCCGCCTTGTCGACATCCACGGCCAACACGCACAGCAGGGCCTCACCGGTGTCGCCGCGCAACGAGACGCACTCGACGCATTCGCCGGCACCGATCTGGGACCGCTGCGCCGGTTGCGAGCCAGGCTCACCGAAATCGACGCCGGGCTTGCCGCGCTCGGCGGCGATGCCAGGGCGCGTGCTCGCGAAATCGACCTGCTCGAGTTTCAGCTGGCCGAGCTGGATACTGCGGCGATCGTCGGTCCCGACGAGGATCGTGAACTTGCGCTGCTCGAGGATCTGCTGTCGGGCGCGCAGGCACATCGTGAGGCCGGATCGCGCGCGTCCGCGCTGCTCAACGATGACGATGGCGCACTCGACATGGTCAACGCCGCGCTCGCAGCCCTGGACCACCGCAGTCCGTTGGCCGATCTGGCCGAACGATTGAAAAACGCTGCCGTCGATCTCGCCGACATCGCCGGCGAGATCCGCGACCGGGCCGACTCGATCGACGACGACCCCGACCGGTTGGGCGAGGTGACCGCACGCCGGCAGCTGTTGCGTAACTTGCGCCGCAAGTACGGCGACACCCTGGCCGACGTGATCGAGTTCCATACCATCACCGCTGAGCGCCTGACCGAACTGCGCGGTTACGACGAGGCCGTCGAGCGCCTCGAGCTCGACCGCCTCGGTGCGGCAGCCGCCGAAGCCGAGGCTGCTCGAACCGTCGGTAGCTGCCGAAGGGCCGCGGCGGCGCGCCTCGCGGCGAGCGTGCAAGCCGTTCTGCGCACGTTGGCGATGCCCCATGCCGAGGTGGTGGTCAGCGTCTCCGATGTCGATCCGGGTGACGAAGTGGTGCTGATGCTGTCGGCCAACCCCGGGTCAGCGCCGTTGCCGCTCAACAAGGCGGCATCCGGCGGTGAGCTGGCCAGGACGATGCTGGCATTGCGGTTGGTGCTCACCGATGCGCCACCGACGCTGGTTTTCGACGAGGTCGACGCGGGCATCGGTGGTGCCGTCGCGACGACTGTTGGAGGGGCATTGGCCGCGCTCGCGGGCGATCACCAGGTGGTCGTGGTCACCCACCTTGCCCAAGTCGCTGCGCTCGCCGACCGCCAGGTCCACGTGACCAAAGCAGTGGTCAACGCCGTGACTGTCGCATCAGCGTGCACCCTCGACGCCGGCCAGCGGGTCGAGGAGATCGCCAGGATGCTGTCGGGTGCGCCCGAATCGTCGGCGGCGCGTGAACATGCTGCCGAGCTGCTCGCCGCCGAGATGCCAGTGCACCGGCAGGACGCGTGATGGCGGTGCCGCGCACCGAGATGCTGGTCACGGCCCGAGCGCGCGCTGACACGCGCACGAAGGATCTGGTGAAGCGGTTGGAATCCGGCGAGATCGCCGTGATCAACCATCCCGACGTCGACCTGGTGGCTGCAGATGCGCTGATCGACGCGGGAGTGGTGGCGGTGATCAACGCAGTCGAGTCGTTCACCGGCCGCTATCCCAACATGGGACCGCTCCAACTGCTGCGCGGGGGAGTGGTGCTGCTCGACGACGTTGGCGTCGGTGTGATGGAGCGGATATCCGACGGCCAGGTCGTCACCATCGACGGTGACCGGGTCCTGATCGGTGACGACGAGATCGCCACCGGCCACCGCCAGCACGAAGACGATCTCCAAGCGCGCGTGTCCGATGCCCGGCACAACGTCGGCCAGCAATTGGAGTTGTTCGCCTCGAACACCCTCGAGTACTTGCGTCGCGAACGGCACCTCGCCACCGACGATCCCGATCTGCCGGCATCGAACGTGTCGTTCAAGGGCCGCCAAACCCTGATCGTGGTGCGCGGCATCGACTTTCGCGAAGACCTGCTGGCGCTGCACCGCTCCGGTTACCTGCGTGAGCTGAAGCCCGTTCTGATCGGCGTTGACGGCGGTGCCGATGCGCTGTTGAGCCTCGGTTTGAAGCCGCACATCATCATCGGCGACATGGACTCGGTCGGTGAGGCTGCACTCGGCTGTGGTGCCGAACTGATCGTGCACGCCTATGCAGGGGGCCGCGCTCCTGGCGCCAAGCGGCTGCGCGAGCTCGGTTTGCCTTACCTGTTGTTCGAGAGCCCCGGCACCAGCGAAGACATCGCCATGTTGCTGGCGTACGAGCGTGGTACCGAACTGATCGTTGCCGTCGGGACGCACAACTCGATGGAGGACTTCCTCGACAAGGGGCGCGCGGGTATGGCCTCGACGTTCTTGGTGCGGCTGAAGGTGGGCCGGATGCTGATCGACGCGAAGGGTGTGAACAACCTCTACCGGCCCGTGGTCAAGGGCCGCGACATTGCCTTGTTCGTGGTTGCCATGCTGTCGTCGCTGGTGCTGGTTGTCGCAGTCAGCGAACCCGTGCAGCTCTGGTTCCGCAGCGTGTGGCTGTGGCTCCGGGCTCGGATCGGGTGGTGATCGACGATGATCAGCTTGCGTCAGCACATCTTCAGCCTGGTCGCAGTGTTCGTCGCGCTTGCTGTTGGTATCGCCGCCGGATCGACGGTTGTCCGCGGCCCGCTCCTCGATAGCACCAGGGCGCGCCTCAACAGCGCCGAACAGATCCTCGAGTCCGAACGTTCGGAAAACGATGTGCTTGCTGCCGAATTGGCACAGCTCGATGGGTGGAGCGCCGACGGCCCAGCCCAGTTGTTGGCCGGTCGTTTGGCCGACACGGCGGTGGTGCTGGTCATCGCCGGCGACGTCAACCGCGAGGTGACCGACGGAGTCGTCCGCTCGATCCGTGCCTCGGCGGCAACCTTGGCGGGAGCCATCCGCATCGCCTCGTTCGTGTTCGACGTAGACGCGGCAGCCCGCGTCGCCGAGGGCCTCGGTGGCGACGCGCGACAAGCACCGGACCCGGCCGTGGTGATGGGCGAGCGTGTCGCCGCCCTCGTTGAGGGAGTCGCCGGTGAGTTGACCGCTGGCGAACCGATTCGTCCCAGCGACGCCCTGTCGCGGGCGTTCGGAGAGCTGGAGGATTCCGGGCTGGTCGATCTGGCCGAAGTCGACCGCAGCGAGGTCGTCGTCGAGCGGGCTGCGGTGGTGGTGCTGACCGACCGCAACATGGTTGCCGATCCGGCGCGGGTGCTTTCGGGGATCGTGTCGGTATCCGACCCCGACGGTGCTGCGCTGTTGGTACTCGTTGCCGAGGTGGGCCGCATCGCCCAGGGCACCGAATCGCCCGTGGAGTCGTTCGTCGGTTCGATCCGAGACAGCGGTCGGTTGCGCGACGAGGTGATCACGGTTGACAACGCCGAGACCGTGCTCGGGTGGGTCACCGTGGTGCTCGGTTTGGAGGCTGCAGTCGTCGGATCGGTGCAGCACTACGGCTTCCGTGACGGTGCGGATCGAGCGATCCCGCCGCGACTCGCGTGAGCGAGGTCGACCCGATGGGCCCCGCTGGGGTCCCCGCCGCGGCGCGCGTCACGCTCGCTTCAGGCGCGTTGGCTCCCGATCGTTTCGCCCGTGACGCGGCTGTGGTCACGGCGTGCACGATGTTGTCGCGCCTCACTGGGTTCGCCCGTGTCTTGATCGCCGCAGCGATTCTCAGCAGCGGTCTGCTCGGTGATACCTACTTCGCCGCCAACTTCGTGCCGAATCTCGTGTTCGAACTGGTCGCAGGAGGTGTGTTGCAGGCCGTGCTGCTCCCGACGTTCGTCGCCGCGCGCACCTCGGGAGGCGACAACGAGCTCGGCCGAACCGCCGGGGCGGTGCTTGGTGTGGTGTTGGCCGTGCTCGCCGTGATCGCAGCGGTCGTCATGGCCGCGTCGCCCCTGGTCGCAAGGATGCTGGTGGCCGGCGAAGCTGATCAAGGGTTGGCCGATGACAAGCTCCGGCTGATCACGCCGATGCTGATCGTGTTCGTCCCGCAGGTGCTGTTCTACGGCATCGGGATGGTCTCCACCGCGGCGCTGGCGGCCCGCCGCCGGTTTGCCGCTGCTGCACTCGCTCCGGCGGTGAACAACCTGATCGTCATCGGCTGCTACCTCGGCTTCGAGGCCGCCCGTGATGGTGCGCCAGCATCGCTCGACCTCTCCGGCGTCGAATTCGCACTCCTCGCCGGCGGCACCACCTTGGCGGTCGTTGCCTTCACCGCTGTTCCCGGCATTGTGTTGTCGGCCCAGGGAGTGACGTGGCGTCCGCGATGGGCCCCACGGCACCCGGCCGTCGTCGCGTTGCGTCACAACGTTGGGTGGGCGATGTTGTCCGTGGTCGGCACGTTGGTGCCGACCGCTGCAGCGGTCGTGCTCGGCTACCGTGCCGAAGGCGGTGTCACCGTGTTCACCATTGCGTTCGCGTTCTTCGTGCTGCCCCACGCACTGGTTGCCGTGCCGCTCGCCACGACGTTGGCACCGCGTGTGGCCGAAGCGTGGCAGCGTGGTGATGTCGAGCACACCCGCACCCTGGTGATCCGTACCGCCCAGGTGGTGGTGCCGTTGCTGATGTTCGCCGGCACGGCGATGATGGCATTGGCGTGGCCGATCGCCCGCGTCGCCGGGTGGGGTGGTGAGGCCGCGAACCAGGGATTCGCCCCGATCGCGCACACCATTGCCGTGTTCGGAACCGGCCTCGTTGCCTACGGCATGGTGTTCGTGATGACCCGCGTGCTGTTCGCGCTTGACGACGTGAAGCGGGCTTCGTTGCTCGTGGCCGGATCAGCGGTGATCGGGGTGGCCACGATGATGGCCGCAACAGCAGTCATCTCCGATGGCGAACGATCGGTGGCACTGGCCGTTGGGTATTCGCTGACGCAGGTGCTCGCCGCGACGATGTTGACCCTGCGAGTGCGCTCGCTGACCGGCGGCCCGACGATCGCCACCGTGGGGCGGCTGTCGGTCGGTTCTGCTGCGGCAGCGATCGCCAGTGCAGCTGCAATGGTGCCGATCCGATTGCTGTTCGACACCAGTCTGGTCGGGTCGCTGCTGGCGATCGGTGCGGCTGGCGCAGTAGGCGTCGTCGTGTTCTTGGTGGTGGTGACGCTGCTGATCGGCGCTGACCCGCGCACGTTGATTCGCCAGATCGTGCGGTTCTGATGCCCGCCAGTCGCGAGACCGCCGGACACCGACTCGTTCGCCGCGCCACGGGTCACAGGGTGACCCGCACGGTGACCCGGGTGACGGTGCTCGGGTTCGCGGTCGCTTCCGTGGTGGGCCTCGGGGTTGGGGGTTTCCTCGGTGGTTCGGGCCCGTCGACGGTCACGCTGACCCGGGTCGACCGGGTACTGCTGATCAGCGTTCCCGGATTGCGCTGGCAGGACCTCGATGCGCTCGATACCCCCGGCCTCGACCGGTGGTTGCTCGCCGGCGCGTTGCTGAGCGTGCGCGCCATCGGTTCGCAGACATCGCTGCTGGAGGGTTACTTGACGATGAATGCCGGCAACCGCTTGAGCATCGAGGATGTGGGCACCGATCGTGACCCGGTGCCGGAACTGACCGGTGACGGTTCGGCGTGCCTGCCCGAACTTGTGGCCCAGGCCCGCACGGAGGCCGACGCAGATCTGAATGGTTCGATGCCCGGTTCGCTCGGATCGGCGCTCACGACAGGCGGGCTACGGAGCGCGGTGTACGGCGCACCGGGAGCGATAGCGGCGCTGATGGACGAGCAAGGCTGCGTCGACCAGTTCAGCGCGGTCATGGCGCCGGGGCCGCTCGAGCTGTCGGCAGACGTCACGCTGGTGGAGTTTCGTGGTCTGGAAGACACCGAGGTTGCTGCGCAGCGCACCGCGGTCATCACCGAGATCGACGCCGCAGTGAAGTCCTTCGACCTCGACGCCCAGTCCCCCGGTGTCCGGTCCCTCGGCGCCGACGGTGGTGCGGCCCGAACGACAGCGGTGATCGTGGTCGCCCCGTCAGCTGTCGCCGCCGGCGCGGAGGTCACCGTGATTGGCTACGGCGTTGCCGGTGGGGCCGGCGATGAGATCGTCGGGGGAAGCTTGTTCAGCGCGACCACCCGTCGCGGTGGGTACGTGGCCCTCACTGACATCGCCCCGACGATCGTGCAACTCCTCGAAGCGGGCGACATCCCCGAGGCGATGAGCGGCCGACCGATGACGCTCGATGCCGCACGTCGCGCAGATGCCGATGCGGAAGGTCTCGGCGAAAGAATCGCGGGGTTCGCCGACTTGGCCGACCGGGTGGACTTCCGTGATCGTGCCGTGGCGCCGGTCAGCGTCGCGTTCGTCGTGCTGATCGTGTTGTGCGGTGCGAGCGTGCTCGGCCGCCGCGGTCGCACCGCGCGGATGCTGGCACCGATTCTGGCGGCGTACCCGACGGTGACCTTCCTGTTCGGCCTGGTGTCGTATCACCGCCTACCGCTCGCCTTCTTCGTCGTGTCGACGGTGGTCGTTGCGATCACGCTCGCCGCGGTCAGCGTCAGTGCGTTGAGCCGGTTCGGGCCATGGGCTGCCACCACGGCGCTGAGCGCTCTGCTGTGGGCGATGATGATCGTCGATGTCGTGGCCGGCGGATCGCTCCAGATCAACACACCCCTCGGGTACACACCAACCATCGCCGGACGGTTCCAGGGTTTGGGCAACCTTGCGTTCGGGTTGGTGGCCTCGACGGCGATGGTCACCGCAGTGATCGGCGTGTTGCGGTGCGGTCGCCAGCGCAGCGCGGTTCTGTTCGCCGCATGGGTCGGCGTCGTCACCCTGATAGCTGTTGCCGCGCCTGCATTCGGTTCGGATGTGGGTGGCACCTTGGCCCTGATCCCGGCGTTCGGCTTGATGCTTCTGTGGCTCACGGGGCGCAGGTTGAGCTGGTTGCGTGCCCTGCTGGCTGTGGCAATGAGCGCGGTCGCGGTGGGGTTGCTCGCAGCGATCGACCTGTCTCGTGCCGAGGAGTCGCGTACCCACCTCGGCCGCTTCCTCGACGATCTGCTGCATGGCCGGGGAGGGTTGATCCTGCGCCGCAAGCTGCGCGGCAACGTGTCGATCCTGACGTCGAGTTTCTGGTCGCTGATCCTGGTCGGCGTGGTTGCCGTGGCACTGATGTGGTGCTGGCGCAACCGGTCGACGGTCGCCGCGGCAGTTGCCGGTCGGCCCGCCGTGGCGGCCTTCGGCATCGGCTGGACAACCGCAGCTATCCTCGGGTTCGCGCTCAACGACAGCGGGCTGGTTGTGCCAGGGGTCATGCTCGCCGGGGCCATTTCCTGGCTGGTGTGCGTGATGATCGTGCCGATGACACGCGCCGAACGGAGGGCCCTCGCCGAGCGGGCCCTCGCCGAGCGGGCGCCAGCATGATCGCGGCGGGCGCGTTCGCCGCCGGCGCCCTGGCCAGTTGGCTGCTGTGGGTCGGCATGCGGCGGCAGTGGACCGACTCGACCGTGTTGGCCCGCACCAACTACCGGGGTCACCCGCTGCCCATCGCGTCGGGGGTGTTCGTCGTGCTGGCCGTGTTGGGTGTGAGTGGGGGCTACTTCTGTTGGGTCCGCGTTGGCGGGGTGAGTCTTGAGGAGGCCGGGCGCGGGGCCACCCTGCTCGCTGGCGGCACGTTGGGTTTCGGGTTCATCGGCCTGCTCGACGATCTGGTCGGTTCTGCCTCGACGAAGGGTTTCGCCGGCCACCTCGGCGCTCTGCTCCACGGCGACCTCACCACCGGCTTGGTCAAACTCGTCGGCGGGGGAGTGCTGGCTCTGGTGACCGCCCCGTTCAGCGACGGCACCGGTGCCCTCGTGCGCGGCGCGCTGCTGATCGCTCTGGCGTCCAACCTTGCCAACCTGTTCGACCGGGCCCCGGGGCGGGTGATCAAGCTGAGCGTGGTGGGTGCCGTGGTAGTCGCGCTCGCCGGAGCGCCCGGATGGTGGCTCACCGGACCGATGCTGGTGATCGGCGCGGGCGCCGGGCTCCTGGTGGCCGACCTGCGCGAGCAGTGCATGCTCGGCGACACTGGATCGAACGTGTTGGGGGCCGCTGTCGGTTACGGCCTGGCCCTGTCGCTCGGACCGGGCGGCCAGTGGGTCGCCATCGCAGTGATCGCTGCTGGCAACGTGGCCAGCGAGTTCGTCAGCTTCTCTGCGGTGATCGACCGGGTCGCCCCGCTGCGTTTCCTCGATCGCCTCGGAACCCTCGCGCAGCGGCGGGCGGGCGATTGACGGCGAACAATCAGGCTGCGTCGGCCAGGGTCCGCGCGAAGCGGGCGAGTCGCGCGTTACGATGTACTCCCGTTGTCAGTTCGCCTGAGACGGAGGTTTGGGTTCGATGCCGAAGCACATTTTTGTGACAGGAGGTGTTGCCAGCTCCCTCGGAAAGGGTTTGACCGGGTCGTCGCTGGGTCGACTGCTGAAGATGCGTGGTCTGCGGGTGACGATGCAAAAGCTCGACCCGTACATCAACGTCGACCCAGGCACGATGAATCCGTTCGAGCACGGCGAGGTGTACGTCACCGACGACGGCGGAGAAACCGACCTTGACCTCGGTCATTACGAGCGGTTCATCGACGAGAACCTCACGCGAAACTCCAATGCCACGACCGGTTCGATCTATCAAGCAGTGCTTGCTGCCGAACGGCGCGGCGACTACCTCGGCAAGACCGTGCAGGTGATCCCGCACATCACCGACGAGATCAAGCGGCGCATCCATCGCCTCGCCACTGACGAGGTCGATGTGGTGATCACCGAGGTCGGCGGAACGGTCGGCGACATCGAGATCCTCCCGTTCCTCGAGGCGATTCGCCAGTTCCGCAAGGAGGCTGGCCGCGACAACGTGTGCTACATCCACGTCACGCTGGTGCCATTCATCGGCCCGAGCGGCGAACAGAAGACCAAGCCCACGCAGCACTCTGTGACCGAGCTGCGCAGCCGCGGCATCCAGCCGGACGTGATCGTGTGCCGCAGCGAGGCACCGATCAGCGACAACTTGAAGCGCAAGATCTCCAACCTGTGCGATGTGGACGAGCGCGCCGTGGTCAATGCTGCCGACGTGCGCAACATCTACGAGTTGCCGCTGATCCTGCACGACGAAGGCCTCGACGACGTCGTGTGCGAGGTGTTGCGCATCGATGCCCCCCTCGATGCCGCACCGTGGCGAGAGCTCGTCGACAAGGTCGAGGCCGCGACCAAGCCGGTCAAGATCGGCCTGATCGGCAAGTACGTCGAACTGCAAGACGCGTACCTGTCGGTGGTCGAGAGCTTGAAGCACGCCGCCATCCATCACGGTGCCAAGGTGGAGATCGACTGGATCCAGGCCGAAGACGTGGAAGGCCTTCTCGCCGCCGGTCGCCTCGCTGACCTCGATGGCGTGGTGATACCCGGCGGCTTCGGCGAGCGTGGTTTCGAGGGCAAAATCGCGGCCGCCGGCTACGCCCGCGAGCACGACGTGCCGTGCCTGGGCCTGTGCTTGGGGTTGCAGGCGATGACGGTCGAGTTTGCCCGCAACGTGATGGGCCTTGTCGGGGCGAACTCGACCGAGATGGACCCGACCACGCCACACCCGGTGATCGACCTGATGCACGACCAGCGCGACATCAGCGACAAAGGTGGCACCCAGCGGCTCGGTGCGTTCTACGCGATCCTCGAGGGTGGAACTCGTGTGCACCAGGCCTACGGCGAGCCGGTTGTCAGCGAACGGCACCGCCACCGCTACGAGCTCGGGGCCCACCTGAAACCGCGTCTCGAAGCGGCTGGGCTGCGCTGCAGCGGGTTGTCACCCGATCGTCGCCTCGTCGAGTTCATCGAGCTCGACGACCATCCGTTCTGGGTTGCCACGCAGGCCCACCCGGAGTTCAAGAGCCGTCCGGACCGTCCGCATCCGCTGTTTCGCGATCTGGTCAACGCTGCGCTCGCCCGCCGCGAGTCGCGTGCCCCGCACCTGTTCATAGTCGACGAGCCCGTCGCTTCTCCGTCGGTGGCATGACACCAACCAACGGGTTTCGCCACCTCGATGACCGCTTGGTGCACCAGGGGTACGTGTGGCACGTGGCGGTCGGCCGTTTCGAATCCCCCGACGGTGAGGTTTTCGAACGCGATGTGGTGCGCTCGCCCGGCGCGGTTGCGGCAGTGCCGTTGCTGTTCGATGCCGACGGCACCGCCCGTGTGGTCATGGTGCGTCAATACCGGCCGCCGTTTGATGAGCAGATCTTGGAGATCCCCGCCGGCATGCGCGACGTCGCCGACGAAGCGACCGAGGTCACCGCAGCACGCGAGCTAGTCGAAGAGGTCGGGCTTCGTGCCGGCAAGCTGGAACCGATGGTGGCGTTCCTCCCATCGGCGGGAATGACCGATTCGGTTCTTCACCTCTTCCTCGCCACCGATTTGGAACAGGTGGAACGCGACACGCATGGACCGGAGGAGGCGCATTCGGAGGTGGTCCAGCTCCCGCTTGCCGAGGCCGTGGCGATGGTGCTCGACGGCACCATCCGCGACGCGAAGACGATCATCGGACTCCTCCTGGTGGAGCGTCGCCTCCGGCAATGGTGATCGCCGATGATCCTGCGGCGGTCGAGCTCCCGCTGGTGGTTGAGGAGTTCCTCACGTGGATGCTCACCGAGCGAGGCCGGTCGGCCAACACGTTGGCGGCGTACCGGCGCGATCTCGTGGCGTACTGCGCCTGGATGGGCCGCAGCGGCAGCGATGTCTTGACCGTCACCACGCATGATCTGGCTGGATACCTCGCCCACCG
>JAYURF010000158.1:0-2026 GCA_043756365.1 Acidimicrobiales bacterium | reverse complement strand
CCCCTCGACGTCAAGCTCGCCACACTCGCCGTGGCGCTGATCCGCGCTGCAGCCGGTGCGTTGACGTTCCTGCTGGCGCTCGCGATCAAGCGCGGTGGTGGCGATGAGTGGATCTATGCATCGGCGCTCGTCGTGGCCGGCGGGGGGTCGTTCGTCGGAACGATGGTGGCACCGCGCTTGCATCGCGCATTGGCGTCAGACCGGATCGTGGCGCTCACCCTGCTCGGGCCCGCTGTGGTGACGGCGTTCGGTGTGCTCACCGTTGGCAATTTCAGCATCATCGCAATCGCCTTCGCCATCGGGATGGGTTCGAGCATTTCTTCGAGGGCAATGGACGGCTTCTACGGGAGGGTTCCACTCCTGGTGCGCGGCCGGGCGATCTCGTTCAGCGAACTGGTCTTTCAGCTTGCCAACGTCACCGGAGCGGCCTGCGCAGTGCTGGCGTCGCCGTCGCCGCGGATCGGTTTCGCCGTCGTGGCGCTGGTGCTCATCGCGGGCGGCATCGTGTATTCGTCGAGGGTTCGACTCTCGTTGCGACTCGAGGCTGGCAGCCTGCTGCTGGGACGACCACGCGTCGACGAGTCGGCGCACCTATCCAAAACACTGCTCGATGAGGCGGTCCACCACACCGAGCAGGGCAACCACCAGGTGGCCATCGCCATCGCCGATGCCGCGGTGCGTGTCGCCGGGGACGCTGGACTCCTGAGGCCGACACCTACCCACAGCGAATCCTGGGATGCCCTGCGCCCCTCCATCGACGACGTGGTACTACGCGACGCTGAGGCCAGCGCCGACCTCGCCGTCGCTGTCATCGCCACGGCCCGCGCCATCGTCCAAGACCAGGTCCCGACCGCGGCGACGTGAGCTCACCGCCTGCCTGAACGTCAGGCCGGGTCGACCACCGTCGGCTCGCCGCGCATCCGCCACTCGCCATCGACGGCCACCAGCTCGAAGCGGAGGCTGCGTTGGGTCTCGCTGTCGACGAACTGATCGACGTCGAGTGACACGGTGTCCCCCTCCTCCACCACCGGGCCGATCCGAATGAGGATCCCCTCGTCGCGCACCGCAGCGACCCCTTCCTCGTCGACAATCAAGGCTTCGTCGCGGGTGTCGATGAAGCGGGCATCGGCGTAGTCGGCCGAGTGCTCGATCACGTTCGCCTGCACTTCCAGATCAATGCTCGTCCCCTCACCGCGCGGCTCGATGAACACCTGAAGGGGCTCGCGGTCGGCGGTGTCTTCGTCGGCGAACCACCGCATCACCGTCTCGTACGCCGAGCCGGCGCGAACAACGCTCGTCGAACTCGAAGCGCACGCCGCGAGCAGCGCTCCGCAGAGCACCAACCTGGCGATCCGTCGGGCCTCGGCGATCACCCGGCGACCATACCACTGACGATTCAAGAGATTCTTGCGTGACGTTGTGACACACGCCGGCGGCGGGTCATAACAAGGGGTACCACGCAACACCACGACGGTGACGACGCGGCGTTCGAGCCCCCCGGCCGATCACAACTCAATCGAAAGGACTCGCATCATGCGAACCCAAGCCAACAACACTCGAAGGATCGTGATCGCCGGATTGTCGGCCGGGCTGATGTTCGGCGGCCTCGCCTCCGGTGCCGGTGCCGGTGCCGGCTACGACGGCGGCGGCAGCTACGGCGGTAGCTACGGCGGTAGCGGGAGCTACGGCCGGGCCAGCTCGTACATCAACCCCGACACGGGTGCCGCAACGGCCAACCCCGATGTGAACCAGAACTCCAACTGCTTCACACCTGACCAGTACGACCAACAGCAGTTCAGCCCGTCGGGCACGGCGACCAAGAACGTGCACAACGACGCATGCTTCCTCGACCGCGACGGTAACAAGATCGATGGTCCGGCCTCGTTCGAATCACGCGGCGTCGGCTTCATCAACGCCTGTCCCGATCCTGACAACGCCGGCCCGAAGGTGGCCATTTTGAGCGACCGCAACGGTGACGGGCGTGCCGACTTGTGCTTCCAGTCCGGCTACCAGCAAAAGGGCGTCG
>JAYURF010000157.1:0-2028 GCA_043756365.1 Acidimicrobiales bacterium | reverse complement strand
GCGCACCGTGGCCGATCTCGCGACGCTTGGGTGAACCGACCCGACCGGTCTCACCGTTGGCCCACGGGGCCATGTTGTAGTGGAACAGGAAGTACTTGTGGGTCTCGGGGCTGAGTGTGTCCATCAGCTGGTTCATGCGCGGCATGGCCATCGTGACGACGTTCATCACCTGGGTCTCGCCGCGCTGGAACAGCCCGGTGCCGTGCGCCGTCGGGAGCACGGTGACTTCGCTGCTGAGGCCACGCAGATCGCGCGGGCCGCGGCCGTCGATGCGCTTGCCCTCATCGACGATGCGCTTGCGCACCGCTTTCTTGGTGAGGCTGCGGACGGCTTCTTTGACTTCGCGTTCGCGTCCGGCGAAGCTGCCGCCGTCTTCGCACAGCTTGGCGATCGCCTCGGCGGCGGCTGCATCCGTGGCGGCGTTGCGCTCGGCTTTCGCGCTGATCGTGATCGCCTTGGCGACACCCTCACCGACGATGGCGGACACCGCGTCGAACACGTCCTGGCCGTAATCAAGCTGCGGGGTGTAACTCATCGGCACGATTGGGCCCTTGGCAGCAACGACGAGCTCGACGAGCTCACGCTGCAGCGCGATGGATTCCTTGATGTAGGTCTTGCAGGCTTCGAGCCCACCGGCGAGGACTTTTTCGTCCACCTTCGGAGCACCGGCCGCGTAGTAATCGAAGCTCTTCGGCGTGCCGCCGGCTTCGACCATCATGATCGCCACGTCGCCGCTGTCGAGCTGGCGCCCGGCAACGACGAGCTCGAACGTGCTGGCTTCGCCCTCTTCGTAGGTCGGATGCGGAATCCACTCGCCGGTCTGGCTGTGGGCGATTCGCACGGCACCGATCGGGCCATCGAAGGGGATGCCCGAGATCATCAGCGACGCCGATGCGGCGTTGATGCTGAGCACGTCGTGCGGGTTGGCCATGTCGGCCCCGAGGATGGTGAGCACCACCTGGGTTTCGTTGCGGAAACCCTCCGGGAACGCCGGCCGCAACGGGCGGTCGGTGAGGCGGCAGGTGAGGATCGCATCTTCGGTGGGGCGGCCTTCACGACGGAAGAACGACCCGGGGATCTTGCCCGCCGCATACGAACGCTCTTCGACGTCGATGGTGAGGGGGAAGAAATCGGTACCCGGGCGAACGTCCTTGGCAGCGTTTGCAGTCGCCAGAACGGTGGTGCGGCCAATGCTGGCCAACACTGCGCCCTGGCTCTGCTGCGCGAGCTTGCCAGTCTCAAACGACAGGGTCTTGTCGGTCCCCGATACGGGACCCGACACTCGAATGGCTTCAGCCATGTCGAGCTCCTTTCGGTCGGGCGTGTTTTTTCTCACGCCTCGACGGTTGGAGCGGAGGCCGGTTCCCAGTCGGCACGGCCGAAGCTGCTACTCACTGCCTCGCAAGCGTGAACTCGCTGAACGTGACCATACGGAGTGCACGTGACAAGGGGTGGGAGCCTCGGCTGAGGCGACTGACAACCGATCCAATGGTTCCGCTCGGTTGATGTATTTCGGCCAGGCTAGCAGCGGACGGCCAGCAAATGGGCGGACCCACGAGCCGGCCGGTGCGACGAGCTCAGCGACGCAGGCCGTTGGCAGCGACGATCTCGCGATAGCGCCCGACGTTGATGCCCTTGACGTAGTCGAGCATGCGACGACGACGGCCGACCATCATCAGCAGTCCACGACGGCTGTGGTGATCCTTCTTGTGCATCTTGAGATGCTCGGTGAGCTCGTTGATCCGCGCGGTGAGCAGTGCGATCTGCACCTCCGGGGACCCGGTATCGCTCTCATGCAGCTTGTGCGCGCCGATGGTTACGTTCTTGTCGACCATGATGAACATGCCTTCCAGAATGATGCCGTCCAGTAAAGGAGGGTCGCCACGCACCGATCGGTGCGGTGGCATCTCGCCGGAGATGATCACCTTGGTGAGGTGGTCCCCGACGGACGCCGCGATGCTATCGGCAGTGCATGCCGCTCCGTACACTTGCGCCGATGTTCACCGGGATCGTCGAGGAACTCGGCTT
>JAYURF010000156.1:0-5513 GCA_043756365.1 Acidimicrobiales bacterium | reverse complement strand
ATCTGGTAACCGAACACAAGCATCACGAACGGCTGCGTGAGTAGGCGCCGCAGCGGCTGGCGTAGCTCACCGGCGGGTTCGCCAGAGTCGTGCTGCGACAGGGCCCCGGGGTGGTGCCGCCACGTGACGAGAAGCAGCCCGAGGAACACGAGTTCAAACGCGGTGGTTCCGAGTAGCAGGTTCCGAGTGGACCCCAGCAGCGCGAGCAGCGGGATGCCGGCGAGGCCGCCGGCCAGGAACCCGACAGCGAACCCCAACACGATGCGCGGGAACTGCACCTTGATTTCGCGCACGTCGAGCATGCGCCCGGCCTGGCCCCCGATGAACACGAAGCCAATCTGGATGAGGATCGGGAACGACACGAGCAGCACGGCAGAGATCCAGTTGCCGCCGGCCAGCAGCACGAGCCATGAGCAGAAGAACACCACCGCGAAGGCCCCCAGCAGCCCTGCTGCGACGGCGACCAGCGGGAACCGCCGGACGGCTCTCGCCATCACGGCAGAGATCGGGATGCCGACAGCCGCGATCGCAATGTATGTCGCCGGGAGCCAGGACGACCCGTAGGCGTCGAGGAAAAGCGAGTTGGCCGGGACCAGCAGTAAAGCCATCGTCATGCCGAACGCCACAGCCTGGGCAATGAGCAGGAGCATGACGTTGCGCGTGGTTTGCTCGTGCGATCTGTCGCTTGCCGTCACGCTACCCACCGCCGTTTGGCGCGGTATGCGCGGCCGCAGCCCGCAACTTTGCCACGAGCGAGGCAATCACACCGTTGGCCAGCTCCGGCCAGTCGAGGAGGAGTTCGTCGAGCACCGGCTTGCGGACCGTGAGAAGGTGTGTCGATTCCAGTGCGGTGACAGTGGCCGACCTGGGTTCGGGCACGAGCACGGCCAACTCCCCGACGATCGCCCCGGCCCCCAACTCGACCAGCGTCGTATCACCACGATGGACTCGCACTCGTCCCTCGATGACAACGAAGAGGTGATCTTCAACGGCGCCCTCCTCGATGATCGTCGACCCGGCGTCGACGCGCAGTTCGTCGCTCGACTCGGCGACCGCGACCAGCACTCGACCCGGGATGCCGGCGAACAAGTCGACACGATGCAGAGTCGCAACTCGGGTGACGACAGGCAAACGTTCTGTCACGGCCGCTCCCCGCGGAGGATGCTGGCGATCTCGTGCGGTTCGTACGGGCGGAACCATTCGCGCGCGTAGAGTTCGGCCGGGATCAGAATCACCTCGACCGCCCTTTCGGCTACGACGTCGCTGTTGCGGCCGGCGCGCCGGATGACACCGGTGACACCGACCAGCATCCACGCGCCAACCGGCTGTGCTGCGTAGCCGCCGAGCGGACGCACGACGAGACCGGGCCCGGTGGCCGCGTACACGAATGCGGAGGGCGAACCGGCTGCGGCCAGTACCTCGCCAGCTGCCAGTTTGACGGCGCGTACGTCCTCGAATGCGGCGACCGGGTCGACCGCGCCGACTCGTAAACCGTGCGCGCCGAACCCCTCGATGATCTCGCCGGCCCGGGCCGAACCCGGCATCACGGGGATAGCCCGGTGGTAGCGCTCGCGCTCTATCGGGGCAGCGCCCTCGACATCAGCCACGACGACGACCCGACCAGCGAGGTCAGGGAGCATCATCGATACCAGGTGGGCGGCGACCTCGTCAGCGAACGCCGGACGGTCAGCCGGACGCTCGAGTTGCACGAGCATTTCCGCAGCCCGGCGTGTGGGGTGCGGAAGGCCGGTTGCATGCCGGGCAGCGGCAAACGTGGGCAGAACGTCGGCCTGGATGTCGGCGACCACCACGGCGGTGGCTCGCGCCGCCCTCTCGCAGGCTCCGGCGTCGGTGAAGTCGCCCCGGTGGAACGCGACGCGCAGGTGTGCGTTCTCAGTGACCACCGCGACACGGATGTTGGCCTCGCCCGCGCTTTTCTGATCGTCGGACCGCAAGAGCAGGAGTTCGGTGTTGGCGGCATCGCGCAGGGCATACACAGCGCTTCCGGTTGCGGCGGCGATGAACATCTCGTAGCCGGCTGCGGTGCGTAGCGATGTCCCCCGCTGGCGGAGCGCGTCGGCCGCTCGCAGCACCCGCACGGCATCGATCACGTCGTCAACGAAGCGCTCGTGCTCGACGGCTCCCGACACCAACCACCCGTACGCCTCGGTCATCGGGTCGTCGTAGCGGTCGACGTTGACCGGAAAGTCGATTGATCCTTCGCCGGCATCGGGGGTGCGCCCGGATGTCTTGTGCACCTCGAGGTCGGTGAACACCGTACGCATCATCAGCCGCCGAAACGCTGCACGGTCGTCGAGCACGGCAGCCGGCACGGTCGACTTGCTGTGTGCTGCGGTGAGCGACATGACCTCGCGCAACACCACGTCGAGCGGCACGAGGAACGGCGCCTCCGCCTCGACCGTCCGCAGGCGGTCGACTACCGGCCCCGAGCCCTCGACGAGCAGATCGATCACGTCGTCCATCGCCGTGCTGAATGGGAGCTGGGCGCCGAAAAGCGCATGCACCCGTCGACCCTCGAGTGTCTGGTCGAACATGCCGGTGTCGTGCAGGTAGGTGATGAGCAGCCCGTAGGCGACCAGGAAGGTCTGGCGATCAGATGGCCGGGCCGCGAGGAGCCGGCCGTTCGCCTTTGCTGCCAGCTCGATGAACGAAGCGGCAATGTCGCGCACGTGAACGACGCCGTGATCGGCGAACAATGAGGGGTGTGCCGTGGGATTCGCGAGAAAGCACTCGTCGTGGCGCAAGGCTTCGATGGAGGCGCTTGCTTCGACGGGCTTCCAGAAGCGCTGCTCGATCAGCCGCCGGACCGAGGCATCGAGCAATCCGTCGATGGTCGCCGAATCCGGCTGCGGTCGCATCGGCTCAATGTAGACCCCACCTCTCGGTGAACCTTTGCCGGGTTGAAGAGCGTCGCTTTCGACACGCCGGATCGGTGCTTTGGAGGGTCAGGAGTGATCGCCAACCCCGACATTCTGATTACCAGAGGGTTGTGATGGCGTAGGGGGCGATCAACTCGTCGCAGGTGATCAGCGTGAGCTTCTCCAACTCTGTTTGAGCGATGAGGAGACGGTCGAACGGATCCCGATGGTGGTCGGGGAGAAACTCGACGGCACCCAGGTGGTCGGCGCCGATGGGCAATTCGAGCAGCTTGGCTTTCGGGACGTTCCTGGCGAACCACGCACCCGCGCCGACGAAGCGCGATCCATCGATGGTCAGCTTGCCACTTCGGCTCTTGATCGCCATCTCCCAGAGCGAGACATGCGATGCGTACACCGCTTCCCCGTCGCGGATCGCTGCGACAGCGTTCTCGCTCAGTCGGTCGGCATCGGAGATGAACCAGATCAGGGCGTGCGTGTCGAGCAGAAACCTCACTGTGGAATGACTGGCCCGTCGAGCATTTCGTCGAGTTCGTCGGTAGTGAACTGGAAGTCGTCACATCGGACCGAGCCTGGATCAACGTTGGTAGGGCGACCGCTGCGCGTAAACCCCGTGATGATCGCAATCGGTTTGCCGTACCGCGTCACCTCAACCGTTTCGCCCGCCTCGACCGAGGCGAGCACCATCGAGAGCGAATCCTTGAGCCGGTGCACCGAGACCGTGGTCATACGACCAACGGTAGCAGTGTTGGCCCGAATATGTAGGCCAGTGAAACCTCGCGACCCGGGTCGTCACACACGTTCGGCGGTCGGTCGTGCGGAGTTCGAGCCTCTCGTAGACTCGGGCGATGACCAGTGAATCGCTCGACCCGGATCTCGGTGCGCTCTTCGATCAGCACGTGGCCTCCGAGTTCGAGGCCAAAGACGCGGACGCGACGATGGAGACGATGACGGAGGACCCAACCGTCATCCACGTTCCGGTCCTCACGGGAGGTCGGGGGACCGAGGAACTTCGCGCCTTCTACCGTGACTGGTTCATCCCGGCGTGGCCCGACGACGTGGACGTCGAGCAGGTCTCGAGAACTGTCGGCTCGGAGCGTGTGGTCGACGAGCTCATCATGCGGTTCACCCATACCTGCGAGATGTCGTTCTGGTTGCCCGGAATCGCACCGACAGGACGGCGCGTCGAACTCCCGCTCGTGGTGGTCATGGGGTTCCGGGACGGTCGGGTCGCGTCGGAGCACATCTATTGGGACCAGGCGTCCCTGCTCGCTCAGATCGGGCTGTTGGACACGACCGCCCTGCCAATCGCTGGTTCTGCCCAGGCGCAAGCGCTCATCGACCCAGCCGTTCCGCTGAACAAGATGATCACCGGAATGCCCTAGGCGCTGCGCCGCGCCGGAGCCAACGCGCCCCGATCGAGGCCCACGGGTGCCCTGCGTGGCGTGCCCGCGCGACCGCTTCAGCGAGATCCCGCTCTGCCTCAGCGGACCCGAGGAACGCCCCGCGCACAACTCACCAACGCTGAGGCGACACGCACATCATCGCCAGGCTCGTGTCGCTCGAAGCGAGCGGCGAGTACGTCGGCGTGGTCAAGGATCTCTTGGGCGGTGCGGGGCATGGACTCACCTCAGGTACTTCGGTCGGGCGGGCACGGCGTGAATGATGACCGGGCGGTCGCTGCTTCGATGATGCCAACTTCGAGCAGGTTGCCTGTCTGGTCGGGGCCGATGAACATGACCAGGGCGTTTGCGCTGACAAATTGCGGACACGCTGCGCTCGCACGCAGCGTGGGTACCGAATCAAGCGTCGTCGGTTCTCGCATCGACAATTTCCAGCAGGACCTCGGCGGGCGACGTCTCGTCCGTCTCTCGCAAGCGGTCGCGCAGAGCCTGTCGGCGACGACGATGCCACGCTTTGCGATCAGCATCGGGTAGACCGCTCACCGACATGGCGTCGACGCGTTCAATGGCTCGCGCAGCACGCTCGTCATAGATCGACTCCAAGCCGGTTCGGACGACCTGAGGATCGATCAGGCGATCCTCGACAAGGATGCGAACGAAATCGACATCCTTTGGTCGTCCTGCGATCAACTTCGCGACGGCGAGGCGAGTCCTGGCCCAACGCGCCGTGGAGAAAGTCAGAGAGCCGTTCGATCTCGCCGGCATCTGCCGCGACCGGCATGACGTCGATCTCCGCCGACATCATCAGGCGGCGATCGAGCGCCGACGGCGAGTACGCAGCCAGGATCGACTGCGATCCCATGATCACGAGCGCTCCACTTGCGCCCTCTCTCGCGAGAACTTCGCGCGCCGCTCGGATTCCATGCTGGAACTCGTCGAGGTTCAACGCCTGACCCCGCGTACCGCCTCTGCCCGCTCGTCCTCAGTAAGGACGCCAGCGAACGGCGAGCTCTGGCGGAGATCGCGCGCGAACTGATCCTTCGAGACCAGAACTGCTGCGGTGTACGCCGACCCAAGGCCGAGCAGCGCTTCCCAGATGTCGATCCAAGCGTGCTCGTGGCTCGCAGCCGCTCGCATCCGCTTGATGTTCCGACGTGCCGTGGCGATCACTCCACCCGGGTCAGCGATGAGCCGTCGTGCGACCGCCTCGCTG
>JAYURF010000155.1:0-2037 GCA_043756365.1 Acidimicrobiales bacterium | reverse complement strand
GCCCGGAACGGCATCACCATCCTCGGCATGCTCACCCCCAGCACGCCACGCAGCCGCCCTTCGTAGCCGTACAGCGCGGCAAACGCGCCGGCAGGGTCGCCGGCGAACACGTGTACCTCGTCACCGCCGTGGGCCCGACCCAGGAACTGGATGCGGCTGTCGAACTGGTCGCTCCAAAAAAACGGCACCGATTCGTACACCGGGGCATCGTCACCGGTCGACCAGGCGAGCAGGCTGCGTGCCGCGGCGGCGCCCTGCTCGGCAGCGTTGGTCCAGTGCTCCACCCGCATCACGGCGTCATCGTGGGGATCGAACACGTGGTTGTGCCAGCGGGCGCAATCGCCAGCGGCGTACACGCCCGGCACACCAGCAGACAGCGTGTCGTCACAGACGATCCCGTCGTCCAACACGAGCCCACTGCCGACGAGCCACTCGGTCGCCGGTGCAACGCCGATACCCACAACCACCACATCGGCCGGCACCACGGTGTCGTCGTCGAGGCGCACCCCGGTCACCCGCATCAAGCCGCCGGAGGCCGCGCCCTCGAGGGCGACGATCCGGATGCCGCAGCGGATCTCCACATCATGGCGTTCATGAACCGAGGCAACCGCGGCACCCATGGCCACGCCGAGGCCGCGGATCAACGGTGACGGAGCCCCCTCCAACACGGTGACCGTGCAACCCAACTGTCGCGCCGTTGCGGCAGCTTCGAGGCCGATGAAACCGGCCCCGATCACGACCAGTCGGGCAGTACCTCCGGCCAGTCGGGCGCGCAGATCGAGCGAGTCGGCCAGGGTGCGCAACACGACCACGCCGTCGAGGTCCGGCTGCGCCGGGAGCCGGCGCGGTGCGGCACCGGTGGCGATGATCACGCCGTCGGCGCGCAGTTCCTCACCATCGGCACAGGTCAGCGTTCGCGTCGCGGAGTCGAAACCGGTCGCCGCACAGCCCAGGCGCAGATCGAGGCCGAGGGCGCTGAAGTCGTCGGGCTTGCGCAAGCGGATGCGGTCCGCCTCCCATTCGCCGGCGAGGAACTTCTTCGACAGCGGGGGACGGTCGTAGGGCATCTCGGCCTCCGCACCGATCAGCGAGATCCGGCCGGTGTGGCCGTCGGTGCGCAACGATTCGCAGGCCCGCAACCCAGCCAGGGATGCGCCCACCACAGCGACGTGTTCCATCACAGGATTGCCAAGCATCGGTTCATCGTCGAAGACTAGGCATGGCCGGTCTCACCGGCTCCACTGCGCATGGAGCCTGTTCGGTTTGCGGAACACCACACCCGATGGGGCGTCGTGTTCGCCGAGCGTGATCCCCGGCAAGCCACGGCTCACCGCCTCGACTACTGCGCGTCCTTCGATGCGTGCGAGTTGCGCGCCAAGGCAGGCGTGGGGGCCCTGGGCGAAGGACACGTGGGAGCGGGCGTTCGGTCGGTGCACGTCGAAAACATCGGGCCGCTCACAGGTTGCCGGATCGCGGTTCGCTGCGGCCAGCGACACCACCACCATGTCGCCGGAGCGAACACGGGCGCCGGCGATGTCGACGTCGCAGGTGGCAAACCGGTCGATTCGTGACGCGGCCGGTTCGAGGCGCAGCGATTCGTCGATGGCCGGCTCGATCAGCGCGGGGTCGTTGCGCACCAGATCGAACTGATCGGGGTTCGACAGCAGGTGGAACAACAGGTTCGCGATCATTCCCTCCCCGGTCTCGATCCCTCCGAACAGCAGCACCGCGACGTTCGCCGCGGCCTCGTCGGACGTCAACTCTCCGCTGATGTCGCGCAGCACCGAGTCGGGCCGCTGCAACGCTTCGCCGACGGCCCGCCGCAGTCCCGAGAATGCGGCCGCACCCGCGTCGCCGGCCGGTTCGCCGAACGAGATCCGTTCAACCGTGGCAACGATCTCGTCGTACCAACTGCGCAACTGCGACGAATCGAGGTGCTCGAGACCGATCGACAACGCCACCACCTCGATCGCCAGCGGGCCGGCCAGTTCTCGGCGCAACTCCGCTACAGCGCGAGGGGCGATCTCGGCAACGAGC
>JAYURF010000154.1:0-2038 GCA_043756365.1 Acidimicrobiales bacterium | reverse complement strand
GCCTTCTCGATCGCCAGCCGATCGAGATCACCCATGACATCGAGCGGATCTCGTCGATTCCCCGCTTCGTCGGCTGCAACACCGCCATCCAGGTTGGCCTCGACGGATCCGTAAACGTCGAGCGGATCGGCGAGCGAACGATCACATCACTCGGAGGGCACCCGGATTTCTGCGCCGGTGCCGCGCGGTCAATCGGTGGGATCTCGGTGATTGCAGTGCGCTCGACGTCTGCTTCGGGCGCATCGACCATCGTGGCGCAGGTGGACGTGGTCTCGACACCTCGCTGTGATGTGAGCATCGTGGTGACCGAGCACGGCATCGCCGACCTCCGCGGTGTCAGCGACAGCGAGCGCGCTCGGCGCATCGCTGCGATCGCCGAGCCGGGACATCGCGACTTTCTTCGTACTGCGCAAGTCGCCTAACGCCTCAGGCCTTCTTCTTGAAGCCTTCGATGGTGGTCCGGATGTCGTCGGTGGCGAACGACTCAGCTTCGGCCGACAGCGCGAACGGGGCGACGAGGTGGATCGCTGCCTGCAGATGCAGGTTCAGTGCACGCTTGGTTTCCTGCACAGCCTGGCGGGGGAGCGCGGCGAGGCGGTGGGCGAGTTTCATCGCCTCAGCCATCAGTTGATCGTCGGGGACCGCACGGTTGGCGAGACCCATCTGCACCGCCTCGTGCGCGGGAATGCGGTCTCCGAAGAACAGGTACTCCTTGGCCTTCAGCAGGCTCATGAACAACGGCCAGTAGGCAGCACCGCCGTCGCCGGCGACGAGTCCGATGGCGACATGGGTGTCGGCGAAGAACGCACCCTCGGCAATGAGGACGAGGTCGGCGAGGAGCGCAACGTTGCATCCCAACCCGACAGCGGCACCGTTGACCGCGGCGACGACCGGCTTGGGGAAGTCGGCCATCGCGTCCATCAGCCGTTTGGCGCCGCGCAACGAGACCCGACGGTGATCGGGATCCTCGTAGCTGCGGATGAAACCGGGGATGTCACCGCCTGCGCTGAACGCCTTGCCGGCACCGGTGATGACCACAGCGCGAACCGAGTGGTCGGCGGCCAGGTCGTACCAGATCTCCTGCATCGCCTCGTGCATGTCGTCGAGGAACGCGTTGCGCATCTCCGGGTTGTTCATGGTGATGATCGTGACGGGTCCGTCGGTGTCGACCAGGATGTGCGGTGTGGGGGTGTACGGCATGGGCTCAGTATGGCCGATTTGACGCTTGTGTCAGAAACTTGGCGGCGCGTGCTCGACGCCGCGCATCGCCAGCAGCCGACGGCGCGTACCGGCGAGCCAGCGTTCGTAATCGCCAGCCTTGCGGGCGAACGATTCGCCAACCCGCGGATGGGGCAGGATCAGGAAGCGTTCCTCGGCCATGGCGTCGAGCACCATGTCGGCGACGTCCACGGCGCGAAGCATCTCTCCGATCGGCATTACCTCCGGTGGTTCCGCGGCGATGTCGGCGGCCGTCGCGCCGAACATGCCGGTGTAGACGGCGTTCGGGCACAGGCACGAAACGCGGATACCGAGATGGTCGTAGTTCAGCGTGAGCCACTCGGCGTATCCGAGTGCACCGTGCTTGGTGAGGGTGTAGCCCGCTGCCGATGGGCCGGTGATCAGCGCCGCGGCAGAGATCGTTTGGACGAGGTAGCCGCCGCCGCGGGCGATCATGCCCGGCACGACCGCGTGCGCAGCCCATACATGGGCTAGGAGGTTGACGTCGACGATGCGCCGGTACACCTCGGGCGACACGTTGAAGTCGTAGGTCACCGGATCGCTGTAGCCAGCGTTGGAGCAGAACACATCGACGGGCCCGAACCGCGCTTCGGTCGCAGCCACGAGCGCGTTGATCGCCTCGGGATTGCCGACATCGCACGCCACCCCAAGCCCGCCGATGCCGTCGGCGACGCGGGTCGCAGCCTCGCCGTCAAGGTCCGCGACGACGACGCCGGCCGCACCGCGCTCGGCGAAGCGGGTGGCGAGCGCGCATCCAATCCCGTTCGCCCCACCCGTGACCACGATGACCTTCCCGGCG
>JAYURF010000153.1:0-2042 GCA_043756365.1 Acidimicrobiales bacterium | reverse complement strand
TGGGCGGCGAGGGTGGCCGACAGCGTCGGGTGCTCGCCGAGGTGCTGGGCGACGGTGACCATGTCGGGGTGCTTCAAGAACACGAGGCGGCGGTTGCCGTAGTGGTACGCCAGCGCGCCGAAAGGCTCGGGCCGCAAGGCCACTTGAGGGTGGAGCTCGAGGGCCTCGTCGAGCACGCTTGCCATGGTCACCGACTCAGTAAACGCCGCACATGCCGTCGATGGAGATCTCCTCGACGAGCAGTTCGTCGTCGACGAGGAGGTCACCGATCGATTCGTTCGCCTCGTTCTCGTGGGTGGCCAGATCGTCGGTGGCCAGGTCGTGGGTGCCCAGGTCGTGGGTGCCCAGGTCGTGGGTGCCGAGATCGCCGGTGCCAAAAACGTCGATGATCGTGTCGTTGTCCATTGCCGGAGCGTAGCTCTCGCCTCCCCTCAACGTCTGGTCCCGCGTCTGTCACCGTCAGGTAGGGTCGCCACCCCTGTGAGCAACGTCGATCCCTTCCCCGAGCTCGACGACGAGCGTGCCCGGCTCGTCTATTCGCGATCGTGTCGTGACGACATGATCCGCCGTTTCAGCACCGTCGACCCCGACGCCTCGGCTGACGAGATCACCAAGGAGTACATCGAGGTCACCGTTGCCGAAGCGCTGGAGGACCTGCACACGCCCGGCGCCGGCGATTTCTTCGGCAGGATCACCGAAGCCGCCGGGCCGATCACCGAAGCCGCTGGGCCAGCCGCCACCGGCGACGCGTGGTACATCGGCCGTCGTCATATCGAAGACCCCAACCACGAGCCGGTCGTGGTCGACTGGCGGGCACCCATCGCGGCCCCGTTCTACCGGGCCACCGGTGTCGATCCGTTGGGCCTCGCTCACCGCCGCCGGTTCACGCTGGCCGACGGCGAGATCACCGCGTACCTCGACGAGCAACTCGACGATCCGGATGCGGCCTACGCGGCGACCGGTGTACCCGACCCCGTTCTGGCCGAGATCGGCGCGTCGCGCACCGGGGCGATGCGCGAGATCGTGGCCACCATTCAGGCCGAGCAGGACATCGTCATCCGTGCCCCGATCGACCAGTGCCTTGTCGTGCAGGGCGGGCCCGGTACCGGGAAGACAGCAGTGGGCTTGCACCGCGCCGCGTACCTGTTGTTCGAGCACCGCCGCCGCCTGGTCCGCGACGGGGTGCTCGTCGTCGGTCCGAACCGGGTGTTCCTCGACTACATCGGCAATGTGTTGCCATCGCTTGGCGAGCGCAGCGTGCAGCAGCGCACTGTCCACGAGCTCTGCGTTCCGAAGCTGCCGGAACTGGCCGGCATCGATGCCGATCACGAGCGGGCCGAGAAGGGTTCGCCCGAGATGCTCGCCGCGTTGGAGGCGGCAACGACCCGCCACGTGAGCGCACCGACCGAGCAGATCCGCCAGCCGTTCGGGTCGCGGATGCTCGTGTTCGAAGCTGACGAGATGGGCGAGTGGATCAGGCGTGCCCTCGACGGCAACCTGCCGGTCAACCGCCGCCGTGAATCGTTGCGTCCGATCATCGAGCGAGAATTGCTGCAGCGCACCGGATCCGATGGAGCGTTCGGGAAGATGAACCTGCTTCGTGCCGAACTGCAGCGGGCGTGGCCGGCGATGCAGCCGGTGAAACTGGTCGATCGCCTGCTGCTCGATCGCGGATTCGGCCCCGGTGGGAAACGGCGACAGTGGACACTGGCGGATCAGTTGCTCGTCGACGAGGCCAACACGATGCTGAACGGCACCCCGTTCACCTACGGTCATGTGGTGGTCGACGAAGCGCAGGATCACTCGGCGGTTGCGCTGCGGGCGATCGGCCGGCGCAGCCCGTCGGGGTCGATGACGGTGCTCGGCGATCTCGCCCAGTCGACCACGCCCGCCGGGCAGCGCAATTGGGAGACCGCACTGGGGCACCTCACCCGCGCCACCGGGTCGATCGCTCGGTTGACGATCGGATACCGCGTGCCGGGGCCGATCCTCGACGTCGCCAACCGGCTGCTGCCGTTCACAGCGGTCGATACCGTGGCCAG
>JAYURF010000152.1:0-5540 GCA_043756365.1 Acidimicrobiales bacterium | reverse complement strand
GGATGATCATCAACAAGCTGCGCGGCGATCCGGCGCTCCTCCTCGACGGGTGCTCGCAGCTCACCGGCCGAACCGGCGTTCCCGTCCTCGGAGTCGTGCCCTGGCTGCACAACACCGGGCTGGACGCAGAAGACTCGATGGCGCTCGACACCCCGACCGAGATGGCTGGAGACGCACTCGCCGACGAACTCGACGTCGCCGTCATCAGATTCCCCCGCATCTCCAACTTCACCGATCTGGACCCGTTCTCCGTCGAGCCCGGCGTCCGGGTGCGGTACGTGCACGACCGTGCCGGCCTCGGCACGCCGGACTTAATCATCCTCCCGGGATCGAAAGCCACGGTCGACGACTTGACCTGGCTTCGACGAACCGGCCTCGCCGACGCCATCAACCGCACCGACGCAGTCGTCCTCGGCATCTGCGGCGGCTACCAAATGATGGGCGTCACCATCGACGACCTGGTCGAATGCCGAACCGGCCAGGTCGAGGGGCTGGCACTGCTGCCAGTGACGACGCACTTCGAAGCGGACAAGGTGACCCGACTGCGCACCGGCACCGCCGACGGGCAGCCCGTCGCGGGCTACCAGATCCATCACGGCCGTGTCCGCGTGCACGACGGCGAGGCGTTCATCGTCCTGCACGACGACGCGGGCGACATCGTCGACGGCGTGCGTGCCGGGTATCGATACGGGACCACTCTGCACGGCGTCTTCGAAGCGGACCAGTTCCGCCGATCCTTCCTGCAGACCGTCGCCGACCATCGAGGCAAACACTTCGTCAGCGCAGAACGATCGTTCGAACAAGCCCGCCTCGACGCCCTCGACAACCTTGCCGACGCGCTCGGCACCCACCTCGACATGAACGCCATCGAGCGACTCATCCACGAAGCCGGAACCCGACAGGTGCCCAGATGCTCGACAGGAGCCTCCACCCTCATGAGCCATCGATCATGACCACCCAACTGGATCACGTCGTCGCCACCGTGCAGCACCGAGTGTCCTACCTGCGATGCAGCACCGTCGCGCCGCTCGAAGACGGCTGGATCAGCTGCGCGGACCTCATCGCCACCCCCGATCGCCTCCGTGCCGAGATCGACTCGACCGCCGCCGGACGCGGCACCGACGATCCACAGGTCGCCGCGTCGTTGTACGCACAGGCCTACGCGTTCCGTGTGCCCAGCGTTGCGGTCGCGGCCCTCGCGCTCGAACTTCCGACGCCGTCCACCGACCCGGCCGTCGTCAGCGTCCGACTCGGACGTCACCGCCCCGCCGAGGTCGCCATCGTCGATCAGGTCTGCCGGGACGTCTCGATCTCCGACTTCGTCGAGGCACTGCTCGACGGACACCTTGCGCCGTTCGTCGCCGCAGTCCGCTCCACGACCCGGGTGGGCGAGCGACTGCTGTGGGGCAACGTCGCCGCATCACTGGCGACGATCTTCCGAGCGCTCGACGTCGCACCGAAGGGCGATGGCGAGGTGCGCGCACGTGCGATCGAGTTCGAGCGTGCCGCATCACCATGGCTCGACGGGCTGGGCTCGTACTCCACGATCGACACGCCTGACGCCGTGGGCTGGTACTGGACCCGCACCAACTGTTGCCTGTGGTACCAAACATCCGGCGGCGCCTACTGCGATGACTGCAGCCTGCGCGATCCCGCCGAACTGGCTGCGAAGCGGCTGGCCGGACTCATCGGGAGCACCCCGCCGTGATCTGGTATATCACCAACGTCGACACCGAGATCCTCGCCCTGCGCGTTGCCGCCGACGCCCTTCCTGACGGGTTCCCCAGGGTGCGCGCCGCGCAGCCGTGGACTTTCGACCTCGACCGCGATCTCCCGGGGGCGACCTGCGTGCTGGTGCGCCTGCTACGCGGCCGCCGCGCCTGGGAGGAGGGCTTCGACCGACTCCGGGCAGCGTGTCTCGAGCGTGACATTCCGCTGCTTGCCTTCGCTGGGGAAGCCATTCCCGACGCGGAGTTGACCGAGTCGTCGAGCGTGCCGAGCGCGATCCTCACCGAGGCGTTCGGCTATCTCGTCAACGGCGGCCCTGAGAACTTCCAACATCTCCTGCGCTTCGTCGCCGACACCGTGCTGCGAGAAGGCTTCGGGTTCGACGCGCCCGTTGCGATCCCGACCCACGGCATCTGGCGCATCAGCCAGCACCAGGACCAGACCGTCCGGCGTCCGGTCGTCGGGGTTGTCTTCTATCGGGCCCATCTCGTGGCTGGGAACACCCAGTTCGTCACCGATCTCTGCGATGCCCTGGAGGCACGAGGCAATGACGTGGCTGCGATGTGGTGCTACTCGCTGCGCGGCGACGCTGCGCAACCCGTGCTCGACGTGCTCGCCGAACAACACCTCGACGTGCTCATCACCACCGTGCTCGCCACCGGTGGATCAGCGGCCGGCGCCGGTATCGCCGGCGGAACGGGAGGACTCGACGGCGACGACTGGGACGCCACAGCGCTCGCCGCACTGGACGTACCGATCATCCAAGCGCCATCGTCGGGGCAGTCGATCGCCGAGTGGCTCGACAACGAAGGCGGCCTCGGCCCGTACGACGCCACCGCAGGCATCGCAATCCCCGAGTTCGACGGAAGGATCATCGGCCCCGTCTTCGCGTTCAACGAGATCGTCGACGACGGCGACGACCTCGGCAACTCGGTCCGCGCGTACCGCACGGTGCCCGACCGTGTTGACCGCCTCGCCGGTCTCGCCATCCGCTACGCCAGGCTCCGTCGCGTCACGACCGCCGAGCGACGGGTAGCGATCGTGCTCAGTGCCTACCCGACCAAACGCAGTCGGCTCGGCAACGCCGTCGGACTCGACACACCGGCATCGGCGATGCGAATGCTCGAAGCGATGGCCGCCGAGGGCTACTCGATCACGCGCATACCGTCCGGCGGTGACGCACTGATGGCCGAACTCGCCGACGGTTTGACCTATGACGCCCAGACGCTCACCACCGAGCAACTCGCCGCCGCAGTCGGCGGCATGCCGACCCGCAGGTACTGCCAGTGGTTCAACACCCTTCCGGCGGACTCACGCAGTGAACTCGAACGGTCGTGGGGGCGGGCCCCTGGCACCCAACGCATCCACGACGACGCACTGATCTTCAGCGGTGTCGACCTCGGCAACGTGATCGTCGCGATCCAACCGCCACGCGGGTACGGCGACGACCCCGTTGCGGTCTACCACTCGCCGAACCTGCCGCCCGCCCATCACTACCTGGCGTTCTACCGATGGCTCGACGAGGTCTGGGGTGCGGATGCGATCGTCCATCTCGGCAAACACGGGACACTGGAATGGCTGCCCGGAAAGGCGCTGGCGCTGTCGGCGGGCTGCTGGCCCGATGCCGCCATCGGCAACGTCCCGTTCTTCTACCCGTTCGTGGTCAACGACCCCGGTGAAGGCTCCCAGGCCAAGCGGCGAGCGCACGCGGTCGTGATCGACCACCTGCTGCCCCCGATGACACGGGCAGACAGCTACGACGACACAGCCAAGCTCGAACAGCTCTTCGACGAGTACAGCCAAATCCAGAGCCTCGACCCGAGCAAGCTGCCCGCACTGCGCAACAAGATCTGGGCCACGCTGACCGACGCGTCAATCGACCGCGACCTTGGCCTCGACGCAGCGCCGGAAGGCAGCGACTTCGACGACGTCATCGTCAACGTCGACGGCTACCTGTGCGGCCTGAAGGACGCCCAGATCCGCGGCGGGCTGCACACCCTCGGCGACCCGCCGGCAGGGGAGGGCCTCGTCGATCTCGTGCTCGCCATCACCCGGCTCGGCCACGGCCGGATCCCATCGCTACGGATCACCGTGGCGTCACTGCTCGGCCTCGATCTCCAATCACCCCAGTCACTCGATGCCGTCGAGGCACGATGCCGCGCCCTGGTCGAGGACGCCGCCGCCCGGAACTGGACGGCCGACGACGACGACCTGCCCACGGTGCGGTGGGTCTGCGAGTGGCTCGTTCCCAACCTGCGCCGATCAACCGACGAGATCACCAACCTGCTCGCTGGCCTCCGTGGACGCTACGTCCCTGCCGGACCGAGCGGCACGCTCACCCGTGGCGGCGCTCACGTGCTGCCGACCGGCCGAAACTTCTACTCCCTCGATCCGAAAGCCCTACCGACCGAACTCAGCTGGGACGTCGGGTGCAAGCTGGCCGCCGCCATCATCGAGCGCCACCTCGCCGAGGAAGGCAGCTACCCACAGACAGTTGGGCTCGTGCTGTGGGGAACCGCACTGATGCGCACCCAGGGCGACGACGTCGCTGAAGCACTCGCACTCCTCGGGATCCGCCCGATATGGGAAGCCGAATCACGCCGAGTGACCGGACTGGAGCCGATCCCGCTCGATGAACTCGGTCGACCTCGCATCGACATCACCCTGCGGATCAGCGGGTTCTTCCGCGACGCCTTTCCCAACCTCGTGCATCTCGTCGACGACGCCGTCGCACTCGCTGCGTCGCTCGACGAGCCAGACGACCAGAACTATGTACGCGCCCATGGAGCCGACGACCCTCGCATCTACGGCCCGACACCAGGCGCATACGGGGTCGGCATCCTCACTGCGCTCGAACAACGATCCTGGCGATCCGACGACGACCTCGCTGCGATCTACATCGCCTGGTCGGGTTGGTCGTACGGGCGCAACGGCTACGGCATCGCGAACGAAGATGCGATGCGGCGAAGGTTCGCCGCGATTGATGTCGCGGTGAAGAACCAGGACAACCGCGAACACGACATCTTCGACAGCGACGACTACCTGCAGGACCACGGCGGCATGATCGCCACCATTCGCTCTCTCACCGGTGCCGACCCGAAAGCGTGGTTCGGTGACTCGGCCGACCCCGCGCGTCCGCTGGTCAGGTCACTCGCCGAGGAAGCCGCGCGCGTCGTAAGAACGCGTGTGATCAATCCGCGCTGGATCGAAGGAATGCAGCGTCACGGGTACAAGGGCGCGTTCGAGATGGCCGCCACCGTCGACTACCTCTTCGGCTACGACGCCACCGCAAGGGTCGTCGACGACTGGATGTACGACAAGGTCACCGAGGCCTACGTCGCTGACCCGCGGGTTCGCAAGTTCTTCGAGCAATCCAACCCATGGGCTCTCAAGTCGATCGCCGAGAAGCTGCTCGAAGCTGTCGAACGTGACATGTGGGCCGCTAGCGACGAATCGATCGCGACGCTTCGCCAAGCCGTACTCGAAGCCGAGGGGTGGGAGGAGAGTCGATGACCCGGCTGAGGTTCTCCGCTGTCGTCGGCCAGGAGCAGGCCAAGTCGGCGTTACTGATGGCGGCCACCAATCCGCTGCTCGGCGGAGTGCTCCTGCGCGGCGACAAGGGCTCGGCCAAGACAACCCTCGCCCGCGGTCTGGCCGCGCTCCTACCCGGTGATGCCCCCTTCGTCGAGCTGCCGTTGGGCGCCACTGAGGAACGTGTGATCGGCTCCCTCGATCTGGCCGCACTGCTCGTCGATGGCAAACCACGGTTCCGGCCCGGACTGCTCGCCGCTGCGCATGGTGGCGTGCTGTAC
>JAYURF010000151.1:0-5543 GCA_043756365.1 Acidimicrobiales bacterium | reverse complement strand
GCGGCGCACTCGCGACGACGATCCCGTCACCTCGCTTTCGCAGGTGGAATCCATCGACGAACGTTGTCTGGCGAATCACGACATCGTCGATTGGGCCGATGTTGGTGCCGTGGGGTACTGAGAAGTGGACCGGGCCCATGGGGCCCATCCGCCGAAGTTTGGCCAGCCGCCCCCCAGTCGGGCCGGTGATGAACCCGGTCGGGTACTCGAGGCACAGTGCGGCACAGCGCGATTCCAACGTCAGCGGCGAGCCGGCAAGGCGATACACCCGCCGATGGTCCATCGTGAGCAGCCCCTGTTGCACCAAGCGAACCCGCCGGTTGCGGCTGATTCCGGCCAGTTGAAGCATCGCTGCGGTTCCGACCGAGTGGTGAGCGGCGAACACTGCCAAAGCCGCAGGGGTGAGGTCGTTCATAGGTCCTCCAAGTACGTGAACACGTCTGGGGGAAGACGCTGGGCAACGTATCGCTCGTGCCAACGGATCACACCAACTCGCTCGTAGGTCGTCGTGGCGTGGATCGCCGGGACCATCGCCACTTCATCCGAGTGTCGAGCGCCCGCCCGTGTGCGCGCTCACCACTCGGATCGCCCTCGCCACACTCGGATGACACGCGGGGACTCGGATGACACGCGGGGACTCGGATGGTGGAGCGGCGGGGGCGGGGCCGGGGTACGGTGCGGCGGATGAGCATTGCCGAGCACGTGAACCGGGTGTGGGCGGAGGAGATCCTCCCCGCCTTGCACGACTACATCGCCATCCCGAACGTGTCGCTGCTCTACGACCCACAGTGGCGCGAGCACGGGTACATGGACCGGGCGGTCGAGCTGATCCGCTCCTGGTGCGCGAGCCGATTGGTTGCCGGCATGACGGTCGAGGTGCGTGAACTGCCCGGCCTGACGCCGATGATCGTGATCGATGTCGACGCGTTCGGTGGGGGATCGGCCGACGACCCGGTGCTGCTCTACGGCCACCTCGACAAGCAACCTGAGATGACCGGCTGGCGCGACGGCCTCGGCCCATGGAAGCCGGTGCTGGAAGGCGACCGGCTCTATGGTCGCGGCGGTGCCGACGACGGATACTCGGCGTTCGCCTCGGTGCTGGCAATCGAAGCCGCGCAGGCGGCAGGGCTGCGCCACAACCGTTGCATCGTCTTGATCGAAGCCAGCGAGGAAAGCGGCAGCCCCGACCTGCCCGCGCACATCGACGCACTTCGCGACCGGATCGGCACCCCGAGCCTGGTGCTGTGCCTCGACTCCGGCTGCCTCGACTACGAGCGGCTGTGGGCGACCACGTCGCTGCGCGGCCTCGTCGCCGGTGAGCTGCGTGTCGACGTCCTCACCGAAGGGGTGCACTCGGGCGAGGCGAGCGGGGTGGTCCCATCGTCGTTCCGCATCATCCGCCGGATCCTCGAGCGGATCGAAGACGCCACCGACGGTGCCGTGCGCATCCCCGAGCTCCACGTCGAGATCCCGGTCGACCGAGTCGACCAGGCAACCGCAACGGCACGCGATTTCCCGATCGCCGGGCATTTCCAGTGGGCCGGCGGGACCCAACCCATGATGGACGACCCCGTCGAGCAGCTCTTGGCGCGCACGTGGCGGCCGACACTGAGCATCACCGGCGTCGATGGCATCCCTGCGGTCGAGAGCGCCGGCAACGTCCTGCGCCCGTACACCTCGGTCCAGCTGAGTCTGCGCATCCCTCCAACGTGCGATCACGAAGCTGCGCTCGAGGCGCTGCAGCGGACGGTCGCCGCCGATCCGCCGTACGGCGCGACGGTCGAGTTGCGCCACGGGCACTCCGGGCCTGGATGGAACGCTCCGTCGTTCAGCCCATGGCTCCAACATGCCCTCGACGACGCCTCGACCGCCGAGTTCGGCAAGCCGGCCGGCGCGTTCGGCGAGGGGGGCTCGATCCCGTTCATGGGCATGCTCGGCGAGATGTTCCCCGAGGCGCAGTTCGTGGTCACCGGCGTCCTCGGCCCTGGCACGAACGCACACGGCCCCAACGAGTACCTCCACATTCCCACGGCCCGCCGACTGACCTCGTGCCTGGCGCGCGTTCTGCACGCCCACGCCGTCCGCGCAGCCCAATGACTGGCCCGATGACGCCGAACCGGCCGAGTTCGCCGGACGATTCGGAGCGCCTCCGCGTTGGTACGTGGGCCACCGTAAGTGGCTCGGCGTGTACCTCGACGTCGGCGATCTCGACTGGGACGAGATCGGCGAGATCGTGATCGAGGCCTACCGGGTGATCGCCCCGCCGACGTTGGTCGCCAGGATCAGCGGCGACAACGCCTGAACCCGCGACCGGCTGAGAGCGGACCGGCTCAGACGGCGTCGATCACTGCGGTGGCAGCGTCGATCAACCGCTGCGAACGCAGGTCGCTGGCGAGGTTCACCGCGGACTGGTTCATCACGTAGGCGAACGCGAGCCCCCGCTCTGGCTGGGCGAACGCAACCGATCCGCCGGCACCCGAGTGACCGAACGAGCCGGCACCGGCATAAGGCGTGAATGGGCCGTGGGTCATGAAACCCATACCGAACGTGGTTGGCATGATCAGGCATGCATCCGGTTCGCCGGCCGTCGTGGCCGTGATTCTGGCGACGTCGCGGACATCGTCGTCGAGCAGCTGCACACCGTCGATCGGGGCGAGCGTGGCGGCGTAGACCTTGGCCAACGCGCGAGCGTTGCTGATTCCGTTGGCCGCGGGGATCTCCGCGGCACGGATCTGACGCGAGTTGAACAGCCCGTCGCCAGTGAACGAACCGTTGAGCGACAGGGCCCGCCCGCCGTTGGTGGCCGGGCCCATCATCAGCTCGAGCATCTCCTGAACCGCCGGGTCGGTCGATTCGGCCGACAGCGGCTGGCCGAGCACCGGCGACACCCGCGGTTCCATCTCCTCGGGCAGCCCGACCCACAACTCCACCCCGAGCGGCCCGGCGATCTCGTCCTGGACGAACTGACCGAAGCCGCGGTGTTCAGGATCCACCCGGCGCACGAGCTCGCCGGCCAACCATCCGTAGGTGAGGGCGTGGTAGCCGTGGTTGGTGCCGATCGGCCATTCCGGCTTGGTGTCGGCCAGGCGCGCGGTGATCGTCGGCCAGTGGAGCGCCTCGTCGAGGGTGATCTCACCCTGCACGCTGAACAGCCCACACTGGTGGCTGAGCAACTGCCCGACCGTTGCTTCGTCCTTGCCGTGGGCTGCGAACTCGGGCCAGTACTTGGTGACCGGGGCCGAGTAGTCGAGCAGGCCGCGTTGGACGCAGATGCCGACGGCAATCGCGGCGATGCCTTTGGTGGTCGAGAACACCAGTTGCAAGGTGGTGTCGTCGTAGGGCTGATCGCCGCCGTCGAAGGAGCCGCCCCACAGGTCGACCACTTTGGTCCCCCGGTGGTAGATCGACACGGACGCGCCGACCTCCTCTCCGGTGTCGAAGTTCCCCCGGAACGCGGCCTCGACCGGTTCCCAGCCTGGTGTGACGAATCCCCCGAATGTGGTCATAGCCGAAACGTAGCGTCGGCGGCGTTGCCACCGGCTACCCGACCGGTCAGTCTCAGGCGTCGTCGACGATCTGGCGCAGGGTCTCCATCGTGCGCACCGCGTCGGGGCCGACCGGATTGACCGACAGCACGGTGACGCCGGCTTCCTTGAACGCACCGACACGCTCCTTGACGTAGCTGCGCGGACCGACGAGGTTGGCGAGCTCGAGCCACTCCCCCGGCAGCGCTGCGGCCGCTTCGTCTTTCTTGCCGTCGAGGTACAGGTCTTGCACCTCAGCAGCCTCCTTGTCGTAGCCGTACGCGCAGGCGATGTCGTTGTAGAAGTTCTTGCCACGCGCGCCCATTCCCCCCACGTACAGCGCCATGTTCGGGCGGGCCATGTCGAGCAGCTTGGTGCGTGCGTCGCCGACGAGGCTGTCGTCGATGGCGAGCATGCCGCCGGCGGCAATGTCAAGGCGCGGTCGACTCGGGTCGCGCTTGGCCAGGCCGGCTTTCAGCTGCGGGCCCCACACGCTGTGGTACTTCTCGGGGATGAACATGATCGGCAACCAGCCATCGGCGATCTCGGCTGTCGCCTCGACGCTGCGGTCCTTCAGGCTCGCCCACCAGATGGGGATGTCGGCACGTACCGGATGGTTGATCAGCTTCAACGGCTTGCCGAGGCCGGTGCCCTCACCCGCCGGTAGCGGCGCCTGGAAGGTCTGGCCCTGATAGTCGAACTTCTCCCGCTTCCAGATCATCCGGCACGCTTCGATGTACTCCTTGATCCGCTGCATCGGCTTCTCGAACGGCACCCCGTGGAAGCCCTCGATCACCTGCGGGCCGCTGGCACCAAGGCCGAGGATGAACCGCCCGTCGCTCACATAGTCACAGCCCGCTGCGGTCATCGCCATCAGCGCCGCTGTGCGGGTGAAGACGTTGACGATTCCGGTGCCGATCTCGACCCGTTCGGTCTTTGCCGCCAGGTAGCCGACCTGGCTGATCGCATCGAAGCTGTATGCCTCGGCGATCCACACCTGATCGAGGCCCGCCTTTTCCAGCTCGACCACGCGTTGCACGGCCTCTTTGAACCCGCCTGAATAGTTGATCATCATCGAGAGCTTCATGGCCGATGACCCTATGCGCTCAGTGGTTCAGGTTGCCCGATCGGAAACCTTCGAGGTCGACGGTGACGTAGCGATACCCGGTCGCTTTCACGGCGCTGACCACATCGGCGCGCCGCCCAACCACCCGGTCGAGATCGGCCAGATCCACTTCGAGGCGAGCCGTGTCGCCGTAGTGGCGAACGCGCAGCTGCCCGAATCCCAGGCGCCGCAGCGATGCCTCGGCCCGGTCGACCTGGCTGAGCAGACCAACGGACACCTCGGTTCCGTAGGGGATGCGACTTGCCAGGCAGGCCGCGGCCGGCTTGTCCCACGTTCGCAGACCGAGCTGTTGTGAGGCTTCGCGGATCATCGCCTTGGTGAACCCGGCGGAGACCAAGGGGAACTCAGCCCCGCGACTCGCGGCGGCGCGTTGACCTGGGCGATGGTCACCGAGGTCGTCGATGTTCACACCGAGCACCACCGTCGCGCCTTCGGCCGCAGCAATCGGAGCAACCACGTCCATCAGCTCGGCCTTGCAGTGGAAGCACCGCTCGGAGTCGTTGATCCGGTAGGCAGCGCGTTCCATCTCGTTGGTAACCACCGGCGTCCAGCGCAGCCCCCACTCGCTGGCCAGGGCGCGGCAATCGCGCTCCTCATCACCGGCGAGCGATGGCGACACAGCGGTCACCGCGTGGGCCCGGTCGCCGAGCACGTCGTGGGCAACGGCAGCGAGCAGCGCCGAATCGGCACCACCGCTGAAGGCGACCACCACCCGACCGAGGCGCTGCAGGTCGTCGCGCAACGAGGCGAGGGCAACGTCGATCGGCACGTCCCGGAGGCTATCCGGGGGACCGGAACGATGCAGGCGCGACTAGAGAGGTGTGACGCTGACCAATTGGTGGTCGGGACCCTGGTGCGGGTGCGAGAGTGCGGTCCCGTTGCCGCCGCGCCGC
>JAYURF010000150.1:0-2047 GCA_043756365.1 Acidimicrobiales bacterium | reverse complement strand
ACAGTGGTGAGCGCCGTGCCGAGGCCGAGCGAACGGGCCGCGACGCAGAAGTTCTGCACCGCCGGGTACACGCTGGCATCGAGGCGGCCGATGTCGAGTGGGCCGTCGGCGTCGCTCGGTGTCCACGGCATCAGCGGCTGGAGGAACACGACGATCACCGGTGCCTCGCCAATGTGATCGGCAAGATGACGACTGGCATCGCGGGTACGCCGCCACGCATCGGCCTGCTGTGGGTCAGGGATCGCCGACGGGTCGGGCAACGTGGCCTCGTACCGGTTGAACGAGGCGCGGTACAGCCGACCGAGCTCGGCTCGCAGCCCAGCGTCCTGGACGACGACATACTGCTGAGGTTGCACGTTTCCGCCGCTCGGCGCCTGCTGCGCGGCACGCAGGCAGGTGGTGATGTCGTCGTCGCTCACCGGGTCGGTGCGATACCGGCGCATCGCCCGTGTGGTCATGATCATCGTGATCGTCCCCGGGCTTGTCACGGTGCTGGTTTCCGGGTTGGTCATGGCATCATCGTCCTTCGAAGATCGGGGTGCGCTTGTCGCGTGCGGCGTGGACTGCTTCGGCGTGGTCGTGTGAGAGGAAACACGGCATCTCCAACGCGGTCGAAAGGTCGAAGCTGTCAAGCAGCGCCCGTTTGAGGTGTGCGTTCACCGCGATCTTCGTGCCGCGCAACGCGAGCGGGGGCTGATCGGCGAGCCGGCGCGCCCAGTGCAGCGCCCGCTCGACGACCTGTTCGTTGGGGCACACCTCGGCTGCGACACCGAGCCGCAACGCTTCGGCGGCGGTGAGCGGCTCGCCGAGCAGCAGGTGCCGCTTGGCTGCCAACGGGCCGAGTAGCAGCGGCCACACCGCGGTGCCGCCATCGCCGGCGACGAGGCCGACGTTGACGTGCGGATCGACGATCACTGCGCGCTCGCCCATCACGATCACGTCGCACAGCAACGCCACCGACGCCCCGAGGCCCGCTGCTGAACCGTTGAGCCCGCACACGATCGGCACCTCCACATCGAGCAGGTCCCACACGAGTTGCTTGGCCGAACGACGCAACGGGTCGAGCATTTCCACCCGGCGCAGCTGCGGGAACCAATCGAAATCTCCGCCAGCGCTGAAGGCCCGCTTGCTCCCGCCCGTCAGCACCACCGCCCGCGCGTCGCCCTCGCGTTTCAACCACGCGAACAGCGCGCCAACATCGTCGTGCAACTGCGCGTCGACAGCATTGACCTGCGACGTCGGGTGATCGATGGTCACGTGCAACACGTCGGCGCGGCGTTCGATGTCGATGGTGTCCAACTGCGGTGCCGGGCGCGGCAGCGAATAGTTCATCCCGGCCGACCGTAGCGGTTGGGTTCGCGGGTGTCCGGACCCGGAGACCCACGGCCAGTACCATCGCTGTCATGGCCGAGACCGATGCGCCCACTGGGCGCGCCGCGGCCAGGCCCGTTCTCCGTACCGCAATCATCGGGCTCGTCGCCCTCGCCGGTGTCATCACCGTGGGGCTGGCCTGGCCGACGGGTGGATGGCAGCGCGACGGCGAGCCGCTGGCCGTGGCCGGATGGGCGCCCTACTGGCAGCCCGAGGCATCGCTCGCGTCGTTCGAGGCCAACGCCGACCTGTTCGCCGACGTTTCGGTTGTGGCGTACTCCGCCACCGCAGCCACCACGGTCACTCGTTACCCGGCGATGACCGACGAGGTGCTGGCCACGTTCCGCAACGCTGCCGCAGCCGCCGATGTTCCGCTGGTGGCGACCATCTTCGACGAAGCAGAACCCAACGCAATGGCGGCCGTGCTGGCCGACCCCGTCGCCCGCGCCGCGCACGTCGACACGATCGTCGGCATCGCCACCACCAACAGCTTCGACGGCGTCGACCTCGACTACGAGAAGTTCGCGTTCGAGGATGGCCGCTCCACCTGGGCGACAACACGACCGAACTGGGTCGCCTTTCTTACCGAACTTGCCGCCAAGTTGCACGCCGCGGATGTGCAACTCATCGTCAGCGTGCCGGCCGTGTACGACGGCGGCCAGACCGACGCCAGCGG
>JAYURF010000149.1:0-2052 GCA_043756365.1 Acidimicrobiales bacterium | reverse complement strand
TCGCTGCCTCGGGCGGCAACCACGGTGCCGCCGTGGCGTTCGCCGCGAGGCGGCTCGGGATCCCGGCTGAAGTGTTCGTACCGTCGTCGAGCCCATCGATGAAGCGCGACCGGATCACCTCGTTCGGAGCGAAGGTGCAGGTGATCGACGGGCTGTACGACGATGCCCAAGCCGCAGCCACCGAGCACCAGGCCACAACCGGTGCACTGATGGTGCACCCGTTCGACCACCCCGAGGTAGTGGCCGGGCAAGGCACGATGGCCGCCGAACTCGACGAACAACTCGCCGAGCTCGGCGGGCAACTCGCTGGCCAGGGTTCCGGTTACGACACGCTGATCGTGGCCAGCGGCGGCGGCGGCTTCACCGCCGGCCAGGCCGCGTGGGTCGGCGACACCCGCAAGGTCGTCAGTGTCGAACCGCTGACCAGCCGCTGCCTGCATGCCGCGCGCGAAGCAGGGATGCCGGTACCGGTCGACGTCAGCGGGCTGGCCGCCGACTCGCTCGGTGCCCGCCAACTCGGTGCGGTGGCCTGGTCGGTGGTCGAGCGATACGTCGACCATGCGGTGCTCGTGTCCGACGACGACATCCGGTCCGCGCAGCGGGTGCTGTGGGACGAGCTGCGCCTCGTCGCCGAACCGGGTGGCGCGGCCGCGCTCGCCGGGCTGCGCAGCGGTGCGTACGTGCCGGCCCCCGGCGAGCAGGTGGTCGTGGTGGTGTGCGGCAGCAACTGCGATCCGGCCACCGTTACCGGCACAGTCACCGCCTGACCGGGCCCGTCAGAGCCGACGGGCGACGTACAGCTTGGTCACGTAGCGACGGGTGATGGTTCCGTCGTCGGGGCGATCGACGAGCGCGGCCACGTCGTCGAGCGCTCGGGTTCGATCAGGGACGGGCAGAGTCGACCAGTCGGAGAAGCTGGCGAACAGCGCGCGCAACGACGCTGCATCATGCACGTACGGCCAGTGGAACGAGATCTCATCGACCAAGTCGAACCAGCCACCCGCTTCGATATCGCGCCGACGCAAGACCGCGTCGAGCGCATACGTTGGCGATGCCTGGCGTTGTGCGGTCTGGAACCTGGCGACGATCCTGCTCAGCCCCTCGGCGAAGGCTGAGTCGTCCGCGTCGGTGTCACGGAAGACGTTCCACCACAACGCCAGCCAGCCGCCCGGACGCACCAGGTTCGCCAGCTTCTCGAAACTGATCGCCGGATCGATCCAGTGGAACGACGTCGCCGCGACCGCCAGATCGAACGGCCCGTCGAGGTCGGCGTGTTCGAACTCCGCCTCGACCACCGTGCAGCTACGGCCTCCCACCCGTTCGCGCAGCCGGGCGGCCATCGCGACGCCGGGTTCGACGGCCACGACGGTTGCGCCGCGGTCGAGCAGCGGCACCGTGGCCTGCCCGGCACCGGGACCGAGTTCGAGCACGCGGACACCGGCACCCAGCCCGCACCGGGCACCCAGCAGGTCGAACAGCGCGTCGGGGTACCCGGGGCGCGCCGCTTCGTAGCCGGCCACATCGGCATCGAAACTGGTCTTGAGGTGATCGTGCCAACGCTCGAACTGGGCGCTCCACACTCCGGCGGCGACCTCGCGGCGGGCGACGCGCCGGAAGCCGAGCGATTCGTACAACGCCACCGCGGGGGTGTTCGTCTCGACCGCCCACACGGTCACCGACGAATGATGCAACACGGCCTGCACCAGCCGCCGACCGAGCCCCTGGCGGTTGTGGGCGGGGTGAACAACGAGCCGGTCGATGTCGCACAGGCGTGCCACCCCACCATCGCCAGCGCAGCGACGAGCCGATCGCCCTCGCGAATCCCCAACCAGTCGAGCGCCGCGCTGCGTAGGTCGTCGATCGATTCGTGCAGGGGCGGGATGCCATCGAAGCCGATCAGTTCGGCCTCGGAGCGATACGCCAGACGCTGCAGATCGAACACCTCCCCAGCGACGCCGGACTCGCCGAGGTCGAGGTTGTCGATCATCACATCACTGGACTCGATCATCGCGTCGCGCCGATCGGGGGCGATTCCAACGGTCCGAAGACGTG
>JAYURF010000148.1:0-5571 GCA_043756365.1 Acidimicrobiales bacterium | reverse complement strand
CATCGCCGCAGCCCGGTGGGCCAGTTTCGCCTCGGCGTTCGCAGCACTCAAATCCTCGGAGATCATTCGTGAGCGTTGAAACCCTTGTCACCCAGCTGAAGACCGGGCTCGACGCGCCGATCTGTCTCACCTGGGAGCTCACCTATGCGTGCAACCTGCAGTGCGTGCACTGCCTCAGCTCGAGCGGCCAGCGCGATCCGCGCGAGCTCACCACCGCCGAGGCCAAACGCGTCCTCGACGAACTGCACGATCTACAGGTGTTCTACATCAACATCGGTGGCGGCGAGCCGATGGTGCGACGCGACTTCTTCGAGCTCGTCGACTACTCGATCAGCCGCGACATCGGAGTGAAGTTCTCGACCAACGGGGCGTTCATCGACGCCGACAAGGCCCGCCGGTTCGCCGACATGGACTACCTCGACATCCAGATCAGCCTCGACGGGCTCGATGCCGCGACCAACGATCCGGTGCGCGGCGACGGCTCGTACGCGATGGCTCGGCGGGCGATGGAGCACCTCGCTGCGGCCGATTTCCCCGGCAAGCGCGGCCCGTTCAAGATCAGCGTGGTCGTCACCCGTCACAACGTCGACCAGCTCGACGGATTCAAGGCGCTCGCCGATTCGTACGGCGCACAGCTGCGCGTCACCCGGCTGCGCCCGAGCGGACGCGGCGCGGATACATGGCACGATCTGCACCCGACCAACGCCCAACAGCGCCAGATCTACCAGTGGTTGCTCGCCGCCGGCGACAACGTGCTCACCGGTGATTCGTTCTTTCACCTCAACGCGCTCGGCGAGTCGCTGCCGGGGTTGAACATGTGCGGGGCCGGACGAGTGGTGTGCCTGATCGACCCGATCGGCGACGTGTACGCATGCCCGTTCGTCATCCACGACCAGTTCAAGGCCGGGTCGGTGCGCGACGAGGGCGGATTCGCCCAGGTGTGGAAGCACAGCGAACTGTTCCGCGAACTGCGCGAGCCGCAATCAGCGGGTGCGTGCGCCAGTTGCGGCAGCTACGACGCGTGCCAGGGCGGGTGCATGGCCGCCAAGTTCTTCACCGGGCTGCCTCTCGACGGCCCCGACCCCGAGTGCGTCACCGGCCACGGCGAGCAACTGTTGGCTGCAGTGAACGCAGCCACGAACCCTAAACCGGGTATGGACCACAGCAAGCCGGTCACGATCTCGCTCGGTCGCACACGGGCGCCTGTGCCTGTGGCCGGTGCGTGACCCGACGTAACGTTGTGGATCACCGCTGCGCTGATCCTCCTCGTTCCGGCGTACCTGCTGGGCACGTTCCCGAGCGCCGTGCTCGTGGCCTGCTCGCGCGGTGTCGACATCACCAGCGTCGGCTCCGGCAACCCCGGCGCCTCCAACGTGGCCCGCACGATCGGCCTGCGGTGGGGCGTGCTGGTGTTCGTGCTCGATGGCGTGAAGGGCGCAGTGCCTGCGGCGGTTGGGTTGCTTGCCGATTCGCGCCCTGCCGCATACACCGCAGCGGCCGCAGCCGTCGTTGGTCACATGTTCCCGGTCACCCGTCGTTTCCATGGCGGCAAGGGCGTCGCCACGATGGGTGGGGCGACGGCGGTGTTGCATCCGTTGGTGTTCGTCGTGCTGCTCGTGACGTGGCTTGGGGTACGCAAGGCGTTCGGAGTGGCCAGTGTGGCATCGATCGTGATTGCCGTGGGGCTGCCGATCGGCGTAGCTGCCGGCGGCTCCCGTGGGTGGGAGGTTCTGGCGTCCCTCGGGCTCTCGCTCCTGGTGATGTTGCGTCACACCGACAACATCCGCCGGCTGTTGTCGCATGCTGAACTGCCCGCCGAGCAGGATGAGCCGAGCGATGAAACGGGAAGTAGTGTCCGAACAATGAGCGACAACGACGATTTCAATGCGAAAGTAATCAAGGAGTTCCGTGCCAACGGCGGCAAGGTCGGGGACAACTTCGAGGGCATGCCGATGGTTCTGGTGACCCACAAGGGCGCCAAGACCGGTACCGAGCGCACCACCCCGCTGGTGTGCAGCATGGACGGCGACGATGTCGTGATCATCGCTTCGATGGGCGGCGCACCGAACAACCCGGCGTGGTACCACAACATGGTCACCAACCCGGAGGTCAATGTCGAACTCGGTAGCGAGAGCTATACGGCTGCGGTGTCCGAAGTGACCGGCAATGATCGTGCCCGTCTCTGGGGCAATCACGTGGCGATCATGCCGTTCTTCGACGACTACCAGGCCAAGACCGCGCGCACGATTCCGGTGCTCGTCCTCGAACGCCAGGGCTGAGCGATGCGGCTCATCGAGCCGTTGCAGATCGGCGGGCTCACCCTCGCCAACCGGATCATGTTCGGCCCGCACGTCACCAACCTCGGCGACGACGATCGGCGCTTCACGGCTCGCCACAGCGCGTACTACGAACGCCGTGCGCTCGGTGGTGCCGGGGTGATCGTGACGGAGGGGGCGAGCGTGCATGGCAGCGACTGGCCATACGAACGAGCGCCGTCGGCCGAGCGGTGCGGGCCCGGTTGGGCGGCGATCGCTGCGGCGTGCCACGCCCACGGGACGGGCGTGATCGCCTCGCTCGACCATGCCGGTGGGCAGGGATCCAGTGCCTTCAACCAGGCACCGCTGTGGGCACCGTCGCGGGTGCCCGAGGTCAACACCCGCGAGGTCCCGAAGTGGATGGAGGCGAGCGACATCGCCGCCGTCATCGACGGCTTCGGCAACGCTGCGAAGCTGGCGATCGAAGCGGGATGCGACGGTGTCGAGATCAACGCCGGCCAGCACAGCCTGGTGCGCCAGTTCCTCTCCGGGCTGACCAACCACCGCAGCGACGAGTGGGGCGGCGACCGGCTGACGTTCGCCCGACAGGTGATCGAGGCGGTGCGCGCTGGGGCCGGGACGGCTGTTGTCGGCTTGCGGTTGTCGTGCGACGAGCTGGCACCGTGGGCGGGGATCACACCCGAGATGGCCCCCAGCATCGCCGCTGCGCTCGTCACGAGCGGCGTCGACTACGTGGTCGTGGTGCGCGGGGCGATCTTCTCGACGGAAAAGACCCGACCCGATTTCCATGAGCCGACCGGTTTCAACATCGGGGTGTGCCGCGAGGTGCGCGCCGCTGTTGCGCCGGTGCCGGTGTTCCTGCAGGGCTCGGTGGTCGACTGCGGCCAGGCCGAGTGGGCGATCGACGATGGTGTGTGCGACGGCGTGGAGATGACTCGCGCCCAACTCGCCGACGCGGATCTGGTCGGCAAACTTGTTCGCGGCGAGGCCAGTCGGATTCGCCCGTGCATCCGCTGCAACCAGACCTGCCAGGTGCGCGATGCACGCAACCCGATCGTCACGTGCGTGCTTGAACCATCGACCGGCCACGAGACCGACGATCCGGTGTGGACCACACCCACCAGTCGGCCCATCGAGGTGACCGTGGTCGGCGGCGGCATCGCGGGACTCGAGGCCGCTCGGGTTGCGGCCGTACGCGGCCACGTCGTGCGTCTTGTCGAGGCTGCCACCGAGCTCGGTGGCGTCGCCCGCGTCGCCGGGCCGGGCCGGCCATTCGTCGACTGGCTGATCGCCGAGTGCGCTGATGCCGGGGTCACAGTCGATCTCGGAACCGCGTTCGTTCCAGAGGATGAGACGCAGCCGCCGGGGAAGGTCGTGCAGGCAACGGGAAGCTCGCCAGGGCGGCGCGAGTACGGCGTCGACGACGGGGCACTCGTGATCGACATCGTCGAGCTCCGCTTTGGGCTCGTCGAACTGCCGGCGGGCGGCGCGATTGTCCTGTTCGATCCGATCGGCGGGCCGATCGCCGTCGAGTTGGCCACCGAACTCGGTGAGCGTGCGGTGCTGATCACGCAGGACCAGATCGCCGGCAACGAACTCAGCCGGACGGGCGATCTCGCCCCGGCGAACACTCGCCTCGCACAACGCGGCGTGACGATCGAGCGCCGCAGCCTGTTGCGCCGTGTTGCCGCAGACCACGTGATCGTCGAGAACCGCTTCAGTGGCCAGCAGTCGCGCATCGACTGTGTTGCACTCGTCGATTGCGGGTTCCGGCTCCCCGACAATCCGTTGCCGGGGGCCGTCGTGCGGGTCGGGGACTGTCTCGCCCCCCGCACCATCCTCGAAGCCGTCCTCGAAGCCCGCCGCGCCGCACTCGCAATCTGAGCCGGCCGCACGTCCACAACCGAACTTTGTCGCTCTCACCAGGCTCAACCGGTCCGGACCGACGCAGAACAGCGGGGGCGGGGGCGGGCGGCGACGTAGGGTGGCGCGATGCCGCCGTCCACCGCTGTCGACCGGGCCCGGCGGGAGTACGCCGACCGCAACCCGGCGAGCCGACTCAGCTTCGAGCAGGCCCGATTGGTGCTGCCCGGCGGGCACACCCGCACCGTTCTCACCCACGCTCCGTTCCCGCTCACGTTCGTGCGCGGCCAGGGCGCGACACTGACCGACGCCGACGGCCACACCTACATCGACATGCTCGGCGACTACACCGCCGGCCTGCTCGGCCACAGCGAACATCGCGTGCTCGATGCCGTGTTCGCCGCGCTGCGTACCAACATGAGCGTCGGCGGGGTCCACCCGGCCGAGGCTGAATTGGCTCGGCTGATGTGCGCCCGGTTCGGTCTGGAGCGGGTGCGGTTCACGAACTCCGGCACCGAGGCGAACCTGATGGCGCTCACTACCGCGCGCATCGCCACCGGCCGGTCCACCATCATCGCTGTTGATGGCGGCTACCACGGCGGCGTGCTCTCGTACGCTCACGGCCATTCGGCGGCGAATGCGCCATACCCGGTGAAACTCGCGCCTTTCAACGACAGCATCGCCACGGTCGCGCTGATCGAGCGTCACGCCGGCGATCTTGCTGCGGTCATCGTCGAACCGATGCTCGGCTCGGGCGGGTGCTTGCCGGCAGAGCCTGCGTACCTGCAGGCAATGTTCGCCGCAGCCCGCAGCGTCGGAGCCGTGTGCATTGCGGATGAGGTGATGACCTCGCGGCACGGACCAGAGGGCATGTTGCGGATGCTCGGCTCCGAGGCCGACATCACCACGTATGGCAAGTACATCGGCGGAGGGTTTTCGTTCGGGGCCTTCGGTGGCCGCGCCGAACTGCTCGACGTGTTCGATACGAGCGCACCCGCCGGGTCGCATTCGGTGTTGAGTCATGCGGGGACGTTCAACAACAACATCGCCACGATGACCGCCGGGGGCGCGGTGCTCGCCGACGTGTTCACCGCCGATGTTGCCATCGCCCACACTGCTCGTGGCGACGAGTTCCGGCGCAACCTCGCCGACGTCGTCGCCCGTCATGCACTGCCGATCAGTGTGACCGGGTTCGGCTCGATGATGTCGGTACACGCCTCGGCCGAGGTGCCCACCACGGTCGCCGCCGTGGATGCCCGCGACGCAGCGCTGCAGGAGTCGGTCTTCTTCGGGCTGCTCGCTCGCGGGGTGTACACCGCACCGCGCGGGATGATCACGGTTGGGCTCGCCCACACCGACGACCAACTTGCCGCGGCGCTCGATGCCCTCGACGAGTGCCTCACGAGCATCGAGTCCGGCATCGGCCCGGGCC
>JAYURF010000147.1:0-5573 GCA_043756365.1 Acidimicrobiales bacterium | reverse complement strand
GCCGCAAGATGGTGCTCGAGTTCCTCGGCTCGGCCACCGACCTGTCAGTCGCCCCCAACGTCGACCGCTGGAACGACGACTATGACGTCGACATCGACCGCTACGGCCCCGACCGGCGGACGCAGGCCCAGCCGGTCAAGCGTGACAACGCCCTCTACGTGCGCGATTACGACAAGTGCATCCTCTGCTACAAATGCGTCGATGCCTGCGGCGAGCAGTGGCAGAACACGTTCGCCATCGCCGTCGCCGGGCGCGGTTTCGATTCCCACATCGCCGCCGAATACGACACCACGCTGCCCGATTCGGCATGCGTGTACTGCGGCAACTGCATCGCCGTGTGCCCAACCGGGGCGCTGATGTTCACGTGCGAACACGACATGCGCGCCGAAGGCACCTGGGACGAGGCCGCCCAAACCGTGACGGACACGATCTGCCCGTACTGCGGGGTCGGATGCCAACTGAGCTTGCATGTGCAAGACAACACAATCGTCAAGGTGACGAGCCCCAGCGACCACTCCGTCACCCACGGCAACCTGTGCATCAAAGGTCGCTTCGGCTTCCAGCACGTCCAAAACAGTTAGCCGAGTCCACGCCGGTCGTCCGAGTCCACAGGCGGTCGTCCGAGTCCACGCCGGTCGTCCGAGTCCACGCCGGTCGTCCGAGTCCACGCCGGTCGTCGGAGTCCACAGGCGGGGATGCGAGTGGTGAGCGCGCACACGGGTGGGCGCTCGACACTCGGATGAGATTCTGCCGGGGCCGGGGCGCCCACATTCGGCCAGCGATGCGTCAGCGGGCGGCTTTTTCGTCTTCGTAGGCGGCGATGGCGGTGAGTTGGGCTCCGAGGGTGGCGTCGACCCAGCGGGTGCCGGCCCCGATCACCTTGTCGTAGCTGGTCTGCACGGGGGCGGCCTGGCCGGTGAAGTGCGGCATCACCCGGTCGGCGAACAGCTCGTAACTGCGCAGCGTCTGCGGGAAGTCGGCAAGGTCGGCACCGAGGAACAGGTACGCCCCGAACCCGCCGGTCTTGTCCTGCAATCTCGCCAGCTGCTCGATCGCCATCTCCGGGGTGCCGATCACCATCCTCCCCGTCTCGTTGGCGTAATCGATGAACTCGTCGTAATCCGACGGCGGCGGGGGAGCGGACGGGTCGCCGATCGGGATGATGTGGCTCAGGTAGTTGAACACCCACTGCAACCCGTAGCGGCAGTTCTCCTTGGCCTGCTCCACTGTCTCGGCGATGTGCATCGGTCCCATCAGCCGCCACGTGTCACGCGACACGGTCTGCCCGAATCGGGCGGCCTCGTCCTGCCACACCTGGTAGTTGTAGTCGAGCACCTGGAACGCGGCCGGCTCGGTCGCTGCGATCGAGAGCATCCCGGTGCCGTAGCGGCCGGCCAGCTTCGAGCCCGACGGCGAGAGCGACGAGGCAACCGCGATGTCGAAGTTGCTGTACGGCCGCATCTGCAACACGGCTTCGTCGCAGGTGAACCAGTCGGTCTTCTCGGTCACGGTCTCGCCGGCGAACAGACGCATGATCACGTCGAAGGCTTGTTCCATCCGCGGCCGCTGCAACATCGGATCGATGCCCATCATCGCCGCGTCACTGGTCAGCTGGCCCGGGCCGGCGCCGAACATCATCCGCCCGCGGGTGAGGTGATCGAGCATGACGATGCGGTCGGCGAGGATGAACGGGTGGTGGTAGGGGAGCGAGTTCACACCCGTGCCGAGCTTGATGTGCCTGGTCCGTCCGGCGGCAGCGGCAATGAACACCTCGGGGCTGGCGATCAGCTCGCTCCCGGCCGAGTGGTGCTCGCCGATCCACGCCTCGCCGTAGCCGAGCTGGTCAAGGTGCTCGACGAGTTGCAGATCGCGGTGCAGCGCCAGCGTCGGGTTGATCCCCGTCTTGTGCATCGGCGGCATGAAGATCCCGAACCGAAGTGGATTGGCAAGTGGCTGGAGCTGCGGCATGGCGATCATCGTGACACACGGCTCGCGCAGCTCACTCCGTCGGAGTGGCGGCGGCCAACTGGTCGCGCAGGGCGAAGCGTTGGATCTTGCCGGTCGCGGTCTTGGGCAGCACGTCAACGACGACAAGACGTCTCGGTCGCTTGAACGCAGCCATCGAGGCGCGGCAGTGAGCCTCGACCGAGGTGGCGTCGATGGTGTGCCCGGCCCTGGCAACGACGAAGGCAACCACCTCCTCGAGCCCGTCCGCGTTCCTCAATCCGACGACCGCCGCCTCCAACACATCGGGATGTTCGATCACCACGCTCTCCACCTCGGCCGGCGACACCCAGATGCCACCGGCTTTGATCATGTCGTTGTTGCGCCCGAGGAACGTCCAGTGATCGTCGGCGGAGCGTGTGTACACATCGCCGGTACGCACCCAGCCGTCACTGCGGAACGACAGTGCCGTGGCATCCGGGCGATTCCAGTAACCAACAGCAGTCGACGATCCCTTCACGTGGAGGTAGCCGGGCACATCGGCTGCGTCGACAGCGGCATCGGCGTCGTCGCGCAGGCACACCTGGTAGCCGGGCACGACCACCCCGGTGCTACCGGCGCGCTGGTCGTCGATGGTGTTGGACACGAAGATGTGCAGCGCCTCGGTCGAACCGATGCCGTCGAGCACCGCGTGGCCGAATCGTTCGCGGAAACGGCGATGGAGATCGCCCGGGAGGGTTTCGCCAGCGGTCATCGTGGCTCGCACCGAAGCGAACGTCTCGCTGGGAGCACCGGCGTCGAGCAGACCGGCGACAAATCCGGGGGCGGCGAAGAACAACGTCGGCTGCTCGGCCACGACGAGCTGGCACATGCCTGCCGGAGTGGGCCGCTCGGGTTCGAGGATCACGGTCGCACCGGCACCGAACGGGAACGTGAGGGAGTTGCCGAAGCCGTAGGCGAAGAACAACTTGGCCACCGACAGGCACCGGTCACCGGGGGTGATCTGCAACACGTGCGTGGCGTAGGTGTCGAAGGTGGCCTGCAGGCTGCGATGCACATGGATCACGCCTTTGGGAAGCCCGGTGGTTCCCGAGCTGTACAGCCACAGCGCCTGTGAGTCGTGCCCGGTGTCGGCGACGCCCGCCTCCGTCGCATCGACGAAACTCGACCATGCCGCTACCGAAACCGTCGCCCCGGAGTCGGCGACACCGAACTTTGCGACACCGGGATCCACGACATCAGACTCGACGACACCGGCGTCGATCACGACGATGTGGCGCAGTGCCGTTGTGGCGCTGGCGATCGTGTCGATTCTTGGCACGTACTGCTGCGACACCACCATGACTCCAGCCGCGCAGTCGACCACGATCGCGGCAAGGTCATCGGCGGTCGCCATCGTCGACAGCGGCACCGGCACCACGCCCGATCGCTGGCAGCCGAGCAGCCACGCGATCATCTCCGGCGAATCGTTCATCACCAGCACCACACGCTCGCCCCGCCCAACGCCGAGCTCGCCCAGCGCGCGCTGGACCCGCCACACCTCGCGGATGACGTGGCTGTAGGTGAACGACTCACCCCGGTAGCGGATCGCAACCCGATCACCGCGTCCCGCATCGACGTGGCGATCGAGCATCCACTGCGCCGCGTTGTAGACCTCCATCACGAAACCTCCCGGGGATCAGAGCTTGACGTAGTCGAAATCGAGCGGCTTGCCGTGCACCCCGCTTGATGGCGGCGCCACCCAGCCGGCCATCTTGCCGGGCTCGTGCACGCCGACCATCAACGACTCGATGTACGCCCGGTCGGCCGCAGTCGGCAACCACTGTGCCACCGCCGCGTGCCACTCGGCTTCGCTGATCAACCGCCCATCGGGACTCACCCGGCGGCCGCGGAACGTGCCGACGTTGCGATTGAACCCGGCGTGCGGGAGCTGGAGCGACTGCCCGATCGCGGCCAGCGCCCGGTTCCATCGGTCGACGCCCTTTTGGCAATCCGCGACGTAGTCGTCGCGCAGGGTCTCGTTCAGCGCAGCCAGCGAGGTCGCCTCGCGTTCTCCGATCCCGGCATCCGTGGCAACCGGCACCATCCGCGTTGCGGCCTTGAGCCGGTGATCGTCGTCGCGGCGCTCCTCCTGAAAACGGCCCTTGATCCCCGACGCGAAGTAGTTCGCGGCATTCGTGGAGGTCTCAGCGCCGAACAGATCGAGCGACAGGCTGTAGTGGAAGTTGAGGTAGCGCTGCAGGGTGGCCACATCGATACCGCCGAACGGGCGGATGTCGTTGGTGTCCTGCTGCTTGGTCAGCGTCACGGTGCGTTCCACCACACGGGCCACGCCGGACGCACCGACGAACATGTGGTGGGCCTCCTCTTTGATCATGAAATCGCACGTGCGCGACAGCGGGTCGAAGCCCGACTCGCGCAGCGACGCAAGCTGGAACTTGCCGTCGCGGTCGGTGAAATACGTGAACAAGTAAAACGACAGCCAGTCGGTGGTCGGCTCGTTGAAGGCCCCGAGGATGCGCGGGTGATCGGTATCGCCGGAGTGGCGAAGCAGCATCTCATCGGCCTCGTCGCGGCCGTCGCGGCCGAAGTGGCGGTGCAGCAGGTACACCATCGCCCACAGGTGGCGACCCTCCTCGACGTTCACCTGGAACAGGTTGCGCAGGTCGTACAGGCTGGGCGCGGTGAGGCACAGGTGGCGCTGCTGTTCGACCGATGCCGGCTCGGTGTCGCCTTGCACGACGATGAGGCGCCGCAGGTCGGCCCGGTACTCGCCGGGCACCTCCTGCCACGCCGGTTCGCCGAGGTGGTCACCGAACGCGATCGTCCGGTCCGGCGTGGGCTCGGCGAGGAAGATGCCCCAGCGGTAGTCGGGCATTGGCACGTGGTCGAAGTGAGCCCAACCCTCCTGACCTACTGCGACGGCCGTGCGGAGGTACACCGGGTTGGTCTGGAATGCGACCGGGCCCATCTCGTTCCACCATTGGATGAACTTCGGTTGCCACGACTCCAACGCCCGCTGCAGACGGCGGTCGCCGGCGAGGTCGACGTTGTTGGGGATCTTGGCGTCGATGTCGACGGCGTTCATGCTGGACATGTGGTCATACCCTTGCTCGGTCGTAGGTCGGTCGGGATCCGGTTCCGAACCGGCGCAGCGCGCCGTCGGCACCGACGGCGTTGGGCCGTTGGAACACCCAGTTCTGCCACGCCGTGAGCCGGGCGAAGATCTTGGTCTCCATCGTCTCCGGGCCGGCGAAGCGGAGGTTGGCTTCCATCGCCGTCAACGCGTCGGGCGAGAAGCTGTTGCGCTCCTCGAGCATCATCCGCACCTCGTCGTCGAAGTCGATGTCGTCAACGGCGATGGTGACCAGTTCAGCGGCAACGGCGTCCTTGGCGGCAAGGTCGGTATCGAGCGCGGTGAGGGCTATCGCGAGGGCCGCGTCGCGGCCCCAGAACCGGGTCTGCATCCGGGTCAGACCGTTCGACATGAGGAACAATCCGTCGTTGGCTGCGGTCAGTCGCACAATCGGTGCCCGCTGGCCGCCGTCGACCGCATCGCCGTCGTACATGAACGACCGGTCGGCGGTCAGGGCGAGCTCGGCGAGCACACCGGCGAAGCAGCTGCCCGG
>JAYURF010000146.1:0-2060 GCA_043756365.1 Acidimicrobiales bacterium | reverse complement strand
ACGAACCATCCGAGTACGGGATGACGGTGTTCAGACCATCGTTGCCGCCGTACAGCATGATCGTGATCAAGATGCCCTCGTTGGCGGCGATCGGGGTGGCAGCAAACGCATCGCGTAGATCACCGGGGATCATCGATTGGCCGAGCGTGCCAACGGCCGCTCCGCCGATCACCCCGAAGCCGAGCGCCTGCAGGAATCCGCGGCGCGTCCACCCCCCGGGCCCAGCGAGGTCGGGTTGCATGTCGGGCATCGACAACAAGGCCAATGCGTCGTTGGTGGAGATGTCGAGGTCGTTCATCAGGCCATGTGCATTTCTGGCGCAACCATCGCCATCGTCAACAAGTCGGTCGGTGCCCACCAACTCGACCACGACTGGGCGCCGCGCTCGGCGGTGTGGGCGGCAACCAGCGCCGAGCGGGTCGCCTCCGACAGCGGCGAGATCGCGAAGTAGTCGGCCACGTGGTCGACCGCGGCGGACACGGTCATGGCGTGGAGGTTGTCGAAGCCGTCGTTCTGGCGCAGACGGTGCGCGACGTCGCGCGCCGCGCTGGCCCGAGCGCTCACCGCTCCGGTGCTGAGCCAATACGCGTTGTGCTTCCATCCGGACACGTTGGGAGGGCCGAACAGCGCCTGGCCCATGCGCGGCCCATGCCAGAACGCGCCGATCGCTTCTGGGCTGAGCCCGGTGTGATAGCTCAGCGCGACCAGCCATTCGGTCGGGGTGCGCACCAGGCCTTGCATGGCGGCTGTGGTGTAGAACTCGTCGCGCAGCAGCAAGGCGCGCATCAGCGGCTGGAGCTCGAAGTTGGCGGTGATGAACACCTCGGCCAGTTCGTTGATCACGTTGGTCGGCCCGCCCGGATAGGCGAAGAAGTCCCACAGCTTCTTGGTGATGTAACGAGCGGCGATGCGGCGCTTGTCGACGTTGTCGCGCAGGATCTCGTCGATGATGTCGGGCCCGTTCCAGTTCCGCTCGATACCGAAGAACCACTTCAGGCCGAAGTCGTGGCGCCCGGGAAAGAACTCGTACGTGTACTCCGGCCAGTCCGCGTTGTGTCCAGTCCAGGCCCTCGCCGCGGCCTCGACGTCGCCTTCGGTGTAGTTGCCGACGCCGAGCGTGAACAGCTCCATCAGCTCGCGGGCGAAGTTCTGGTTGGGTGAACCGGCCCGATTGTCGTTGTTGTTGAGGTACACCAACATCGCCGGCTCCACCGCCATCGCCTGCGTGAGCGTGCGGAAATTACCGAGCGCCTGCGTGCGATACAGCTGGTTCTGGCTCATCATGTGGTCGGCGCGGTTGACCGATTCCCACCACGACGTCGTGAAGTGACCGTGCCAGAACAGCGTCATCTTCTCCTGCATCGGCCGCGGCTTGAGGCGCATGTTGTCGAGCCACCAGCCGTACGCAAACGTGAACTGCTCCCACGCATTGGCGGGATCGTGGTAGGTGAGGTTCGCCGGGAGCGGCGGATTGCCGTTGGCCGTGAAATCCAGGATGTTGTCGACGCGTTGGGCTCGGGTCAGGCCGGCGAGTTCGGTCACTCGAGCGGGTTTGACGACGAACTCGGTTCGGCGTAGCAGGTGGACAAGTTGTGGGTCGGGCACGAGGTCTCTCCCGGGCCAATGTGACGGGCCGGCATCCGGATCAGTGACTACGTATCGGCCGGTCGCCCCCACCGCTTGAGCCGGCTCGGCCGATCACACCCCACTGGTCACGGGCCGTAGTGCCAAAACGGCAACAACCCGACCAGATGGCCGGGTTGTTGACGAAGAACTGAGACTTGGTTGACGAAGCTGAGTTACTTGGTCTTGCGCTCACCGAAGCGCTTGTTGAAGCGCTCGATGCGGCCACCGGTGTCAACCAGCTTCTGCTTGCCGGTGAAGAACGGGTGACACTCGTTGCACAGCTCGACGCGGAACTCGCCGGGCTTGGTGGAGTTCGTCGTGAACGTGTTCCCACAGGAGCACCTGACGGTCATGTTGGCGTACTTCGGATGGATGTCGGTTTTCATGATGCACTCCACAGGAGAAATCGGACGTTGAAGTGTACCGGCGAGTGG
>JAYURF010000145.1:0-5607 GCA_043756365.1 Acidimicrobiales bacterium | reverse complement strand
TGCTGCGCGATCAGGCACGCCGTCGACTGGTGTCGGAAGCGTTGCGGTCGGGCACGTTCACACCGTGGGACTACACGCCCCCCGCCGACGGATCCAGCCAGTACATGCGCAACCACCTCGACCTCAACGACGTCGAGCGGTCGTCGCGGTGGCCGCGCTGACGGAAACCGTTCGCCCGCGCCGGATCACCGCCGTCGATGGCGAACGATCCGCAGCGACCGGCCCGCTCGACAGCGCCGATGCCTCCTCGTGGCGGTTGCAGGGCTTCGCGCTTGTCGATGACCTCCTGCCGGCGGATCTGATCGAGCGGGCCGCTGCGGATGGACGTGAGGGGTTCGCCCCGCCCGGTTCGGTCGGTCCTGCGGCGCCCGCCGACTTCGGCAGCGGTGGGCGATTCGTGTTCCCCGCGGAGAGCGACGCGCTCAACGAGATCACATTGCACCCGCGACTGCTCGGCGCTGTCGCACAACTGTTGGGCACGCCGGTGCGAGCGCTGCGGCTGACGCAATCGGACCTGTGGGTGAAGTACGGCCGAAGCCGGTCGGCGTCGAATCCCGGTGACAACGACGATCAGCGGATCCACGTCGACTATCCCAACCACACCCTCACCCATCCTCCGCCCTGGGATGAGCCGGACGCAGTGGAGATGATCGTGTACCTCAGCGACGTCGACGACTGCGGCGGCGCCACGCGCGTGGTTCCGCGCCGTGGAGATGGTGACCCGGCCTACCCGTGGCCGATCGTTGGCACCCCCGGTGTAGGTGGTCTGGAATGGGTGAACGACCGCGCCGCGGCCGAGGCGATGCTCGCGACGTCCGACTCCGACGTTGCGGACTTCCGAGCCGAGCACCTGTATGCCCGTGAGGTCGAGGTGGAGTTCAAGCCGGGCACCGTGCTGTTGTACCGCCACGACACGTGGCACCGCGGCACAGCGCTGGTGCCGGGAACGATGCGGATGGTGATCAACCTCACGTTCCGGCGAGCAACGAGCGAGTGGATCTCGACGTTGCACGAGGGGTGGGCGTGGGCGATGTATCGCCGCTCCCAGGTGATGGAGCGGCTGATCACGACGGCCACGGTCGATCAGCGCTGTCTCCTTGGGTTCCCTGCGCCTGGTCACACATACTGGACGCCGGCAACACTCGCCGCAGTGCGAGCGCGGTACCCGGGGATCGATCTCACGCCGTACGCCTGAGGCCGAAGTCGCAGCGTCGCGCCTGCGACGACGGCTACGGTCGACGACCATGACGATCCGTGTGGCAGTGGTGGGCGCTGGTGGGCGGATGGGACGCGCCGTGTGCGCAGCGGTCGCCGCCGATGCCGCGCTCGAACTCGTCGCCGCCGTCGATCCCTTCGCGGCCGGCGAGCAGTTGGACGTCGGGAGGGACCGGGGAGTAACGGTTGCGGCCGAGCTGAGCGCTCTTTCCGACGTGGGTGCAGAGGTGATCGTCGATTTCACCGTCGTCGATTCCGCTCGGGTGACACTTCCGTGGGCGGCGCAGCGTGGCATCCACGCGGTGGTGGGGACCACCGGTTTCAGCGGCGACGACGTCGACGAGATCCGCAGATCGTTCACCTCGAGCAACTGCCTGATCGCTTCGAACTTTGCGATCAGCGCGGTGTTGATGATGCGTTTCGCCGAGCTCGCCGCACCATGGTTCGAGACGGCCGAGATCATCGAATTGCATCACGACGGCAAGGTCGACGCCCCCTCGGGAACAGCGGTCACCACAGCCGAGCGGATGGCTGCGGCATCGGCCGAGTGGGCGCCTGACCCGACCCGTCATGAGGTGTATCCGGGTGCCCGCGGCGGTACCGGACCCGCTGGGATCAAGGTGCACTCGCTGCGGATCCGCGGCATGGTCGCACACCAGGAGGTGATCCTCGGGACGCAGGGTCAGACCCTGACGATCCGTCAGGACAGCTACGATCGCTCGAGCTACATGCCCGGCGTGGTGCTCGCCTGCAAGCAGATCGGCCACCGTCCGGGCCTGACGATCGGCCTCGACGCGCTGCTCGGTATCTGAACCAGACCAGTGGTCTGGCATTGAGTTAGTCGAAGGCCTGGTCGAAGACTGCCTGAAGTTCGTCCGTGGCCGGACCGGACCGGCCACAGAAGTTGACGACACCGGAGTTGGCCGTTACCAGGTACTGGCTCCCGACATCCCAGGCGACGCCACCGAGAAACCCTTCCATTCCCGGCGGGGATGTCAGCGTCACAGTCTGGGCATCGACGCCGGCATAGGCCTCGTCGACGATGACCTGTACCACTCCGTCACCGTGCATCGTCACCGTGCCCTTGAAGGCGATCGGCGCCTGAGCGATGATCGTCGCATCGACGGCGGGGCAGGTGGCTGCGCTCACGTTCAGGCCGCCGGTCGACAGCCTGAGTTCGGTCTCGTTGCCCGGCTCGGAGTCGGCAATGGTGGTAGCGGACAACGCGACCTCGGGCTCGTCGTCACCACCAAGCATGAGTACGGCGACGCCAATCCCGGCGATTGCCGCGACGCTCAAAATGAGCCACGATGGGCGCCCCGGCGCAGAGCGTTGCTGCGCGGCGCACTCGGGGGTCGACGGGCCGTTCATGATGGCCAGGACTACAGGTGGCCATCCGGTTTGTATTCGTCATCCTGCTGACCGGTGACCGGTTGAGCGATGACGCCGTCCGGTGTCTCGATCTCGTCGAGCACCTCGGGGATGGCCCGTTTTGCCTTGCGGGCCGACTGGATGAACGTGAGGGCGAACAGCCCGCCGACGATGTACCACTGGTAATCGTTGATCGCGTTGAGGAAGCTCTTGATCTCGTCTTCGAACTGCTTGCCCCCGGCCCACAGCACGGCGAGCTTGCCGACGATCCCAATGCACAAGAACGCGAAGAACCGCCGTGGATCCATCCGTCGATGACCTGCCATCAGGCACACCAGGTTGCTGCCGGGCATCAGCATCACGATCAACCAGCCGGCCCGGTCGACGGCTCGCTGGAACCACGTGTAGATCAGCGGGAGTTCGCCGACTTGGCCTTCGGTCCACTCGATCGCCTTGCGCCCGTACCAGCGGCCGAGGAAGAACAACGCCGCGCCGGCGAGGAGCACCCGACAGAAGCCGATGATGGCGTATGGCAGCGGGTCGATGAACGGCACCGAGCCGAGCAGGTTGCGGTTGCGCGACGACAACGCGAGCACGATGGCCGGCCGCTCGTCCACCCATGCCGGGCCGAGGTTGGACCCGATCGTGCCGATCGCGAACAGCACCCCCGACAGTACGAGCACGAACCGGCGCGATCGCGGCCCGACCTCGATGTCAGCCGCGTCCGTGGCCAATGGGGCGCGAACAGGCGGCGAAGGCATCGGCTCACGCTATCGCTACCGGGAATCGGGTGCCTCCGCATGTGCTTGCCGGCTCTGCAGAGTGTGATCCACAGGCGGCCGGCCAACGTCATATGCGGCCGGCGAACGTCATATGCGGCCGGCGGCGATGACGCGGGCGAGGAACTCGCGCGTGGCTGCCTCGGCCGGTTCGCTGAACATCTGTGCCGGTGGGCCGTGTTCGAGGATTCGACCTCCCTGCAGGAAGCACACCGTGTCGGCGATCTCCCTGGCGAAGCTCATCTCGTGGGTGGCCAGCAGCATCGTCATCCCGGCAATGCGCATCTCGCGCACGACCTCCAACACCTCGCCGACCAGAACCGGATCGAGCGCGGCGGTGATCTCGTCGAGCAGCATCAGTTCCGGCTTCATTGCCAGCGCCCGCACGATCGCGGCGCGTTGTTGCTGACCCCCGGACAGCTGATCCGGATACGCGGTCGCCTTGTCGGCGAGCCCGAATCGTTCGAGCAGCACCAGCGCCGCATGCTCGGCTTCTCGACGGCCGACCTTGCGCACCGCGGTGGGGGCGAGGGTGATGTTGGCCAGCACCGACATGTGCGGAAACAGGTTGTAGCTCTGGAACACCATGCCGATTCGGGCTCTCACCGGGTTGGGGTCGAGACCGGGTTCGGTGATGTCACGGTCGTCGAGCCACACCGCTCCGTCATCGACCGGTTCGAGTAGGTTGATGCAGCGCAACAGGGTGCTTTTGCCCGAGCCCGATGCCCCGATGAGGCACACCACCTCATGGTCGGCGACCGTGAGCGAGACGTTGTCGAGTACCAACTTCGGCCCGAACGACTTGCGGACCCGTTCGATGCGCAGCTTCGTCCGGGCGGCCGAATCGCCGCGCGCCGCGCCGCGCATCTCGTCTCTCGGCGGGCCGGTGCTCACGCCGTCACCGTTGCCCCGGTGCGCCGCCGGGTGCTGGCGATGTACCAGTCGACCAGGCGGGTCAACGGGATCGTGACCATCAAGAAGATCAGCGCCGCGGCCACGATCGGGGTGTAGTTGGCGGTGAGGTCCTTCAGGCTCTGTGCCCGCCGGAACACCTCGATCGGTCCGAGGATGCTGATCAGGGCGACGTCTTTCTGGAGTGAGAGGAAGTCGTTCATCAACGGCGGGATCACGCGTCGCGCCGCCTGGGGTAGCACGACGTGGCGCATCGTTCGGCCATGCGACAAACCGAGAGACCTGGCCGCAGCACGCTGGCTTTCGTGGATGCTCTCGATGCCGGCCCGGAACACTTCGGCGACGTAGGCCGAGTAGGCCAGGATCAGCGCGACTGAACCCCAGATGTATGGCGAGTTCCAGCGGCCGCTGACGATGCCAAAGTTGAACTCACCGTCAAGGCCAAGGCCGGGGATGCCGAACCCGACGAGGTAGATGGTGAGGATGATCGGCACCCCGCGGAACACGTCGGTGTACACGGCACCGAACAGGCGCAGCGGGAACAGCACCGGGTTGCGGGCGTTGCGACACATCGCGATGACGAGCCCCCACACGAGGATGCACGGCGCGCACCACAGGAACAGCTTCACGTCCACCCACAGGTAGCCGAGCAGTTCGGGAAACGACTCGCGGAACGAGTCGCCGTCGAAGAAACTGCGCTGCACCCGCGCCCACCCCGGCGCACGCGGTACGAACACCACAAGCAGTCCAACGACGGTCAGCGTGCTGAACGCCGCTACCGCGGCGGCTGTGTTGCGTTGCCGCCGCAGGTAGCGCTGGCGCCGCGTCGGTTCGCTCACCCGGCGGCGAGCGTTGGCGCCTCGGTCCACTCGGCCATCCACTCTGCCTCGATCGCGGCGAGCTCACCGCTTGCAGTCAGCGCGGCGAGGGCAAGGTTGGCACATTCGGCCAGCGGGTTGTCCTTGGCGAACAACAATCCCCACGTGTCGCCGGCACCACCGACGTCGACGGGGAACTGGCCGAACACCTTGGAACCCTCGATCTCGACGGCGCTCATGTACAACCCGGTCGGCAGATCGACGATGATCGCGTCGATCTGCTTGTTGTCGAGAGCCGCCTTCGCGTCGGCGTTGGAGTTGTAGGCGAAGGGCTCGGCGTCGGGCTGGATCACATCGGTGATGAACGTCAAGCTGGTGGTCGATGCGGCTGCGCCGAGCTTGAGCGACTTCAGGTCGGCCAGCGAGGCGATCCCGGCTGCCGCCCCGTCGGCGTAGCCGAGCACGGCCTGGTTAGAGGTGTAGTACGGCTCGGAGAACGTCACCGTCTCCTG
>JAYURF010000144.1:0-5610 GCA_043756365.1 Acidimicrobiales bacterium | reverse complement strand
AATTGAGATCGTGGCCACCACGCTCCGCCGTTCGGGCGGTTGCCGCGGCGGCGAGCCCCCAGTTGCCATCAAGCATGTGGCACATCGCCTCGCTTTGGAACACCATCGAATCCAGGTACCAGTCGGCTCTGCGAGGATCGGAGCGCACCAGATCGAAATGGCGTGCCGAGGCGTCGCGATCACCGAGGTGCATCCACATGACCGACATTGCAAGGTCGACAGGGAGACCCTCTGTGTCCACCCCGGCACAGTTCTCGGAGAACCGTTCCACGATCTCGAGCGCGCTGCGTGGCCAACTCGTACTGGTCAGGCTACGCGCCAGGCGCATCGCGATCTGACACGACTGGGTATCGCGCGGGTCGAGGTGATCGACGATCCCAGCAACACGTCCAACGTGGGCCGACGCGTCGTCGCCGTTGTCGAGGTACTCGCGCACAACGAGGCCGGCCTCGGCCTTCCACCGAGTGACCAGTGTTGTATCGGTGAGCAGCGCAATTCCCCGCGCCAAGAACGCGGAGTTCTCCGGCTGGCTCCGCACCAACGATCCGGTGTTGATGGTGAGGAGCGCCTCGCCCATCCTCGTCTCGTCACCGAGCGCGTGCGCGGCGGCGAACGCCTCCTCTGCTTCCGCGAGCGTGTCCGGCTGGTTGAAACGAAGACCGCACACGCGAGCGATCAACAGGTCGCACCGCAGGGCAGGGTCGTCGATCGCCAGTTCGTCGAGGAGCGCGAGGCCGCGATCAGCGTGGACTACGGCGTTGCCATCCAAGGCGGCCGTACAGGCGCGGGCAGCCCGAAGGGCCCAGGTCGGCGCAGTCGACGTACGCCCCTGGACATGGTGAAAGGTCAGCTCCTCGAGGTGGCTGTCGAGGCGCGCAGACCAACGCTGTTCGAGTACGGCGGCGAGTTGGCGGTGGAGGCGCTGCCGCCTCGCGCCGGACATCTCTGCCAGCAGCACATCGCGAATGACCGCGTGACGGAACTCGAAACCCTGGCCCGTGTCGACCACAATCCCGGCGGCCGCAGCCGCCTCGACGTTGTCGAGCACATCGTCGTGCTCACCCGATGTGGACTCGGATGTGCCGTGACCCGCGACGGCCGCCGCATCGATCACGTCAAGGTCGAAGATGTGGCCTGCCGTGGCGGCGATGCGCAAGGTGGCGCAGGTGCGCTCGCCGAGGGCGTACAACCTCCGGCCGATCACATCGCGCAGACCGTCTGGAAGGCCGATGTCGGCGTGTCCCCCCGTCGTCAACGCACGCGATCCAGCCCCGCCAACCGTGCCGACTCCGCTGTCGGCGAGGTGGCGGATCAGCTCGGCAACGAACAGCGGATTTCCCGACGTTCGCCCCTGCACCGCGTCGGCTAGTTCGCGGCCAGCATCGTCGAGCGCGTGCCCGACGGCCAGTTCGACGAGCTGTCCCACCGCGGCACGATCAAGCCCGCTGAGGACCAGCCGATGTACGCCGTCCATTCGACGCATATCGGCAAGCAACGCGGTGAGGGGATGATTGGGGCCGACCTCGGTATCGCGGTACGTACCGACGATCGAGACGTCGGGGTTGCCCTGCTCGAGCACCTGCCTGATCGCTTGCAACGATCGTGTATCGGCCCAGTGCAGGTCGTCAAACACGATGGTGATCGGCCCGACGTTGCCGACGTCACCAACGATGGCAACGATCGCATCGACTACCAGATCATGGCGACCCTCGGCATCGACCATCGGTGCCGACAATGCGGTGGGCAGCCGCTGCGCGAGGGCCGGGATCAACAGCACGAGCCCTGCAGCGTGCATTGGTGCAAGCACATCAAGTGTCGTTTGAGGCAGCGCCTCGACCAGCGGGGTGAGCGCATCGGCCCATGGTCGGTACATGACGCCGAGCTCGGCGTCGCAGCGACCCAGCAGCACCGACACTCCACCGGTATGCAGCCGGTAGGTGAGTTCAGACACCAGTCGGGTCTTTCCGATCCCAGGTTCACCGCCGATCAGTACCGCCTGCCAGCGTCGATCATTGAATCTCTGGACCAGATCGGTGACCATCGCACTGCGGCCCGCCAGCGGGCTCCGCCGAGCGGCCGCAAGCGGACGGGGGAACGGCATGGACCGCGTCGTGCCAACGCGATCCCAGAGGACCCGGACCGCGGTGACGGGATCGGCGATGCCCTTGAGGATCTTCGACGACGGTGCCGACATCCGATGGGCGCAGCGCGTTCCTGCCATCATCCGCACCACGTCGGCAATCAAGATCTCGTCCGGGGCCGCGGCATCGCACAGGCGCGCCGCTTCGATCACCGGCATCCCGTTGCAATCACCGTCGGTCTCGGCGACATCACCAGAAGAAATGCCGACCCGGGTTCGCGGATGTTCTCCGAGCAAGATCGTTTCTTCGCTGCGATGGTAGATGTCGGCAATTCTTTGGATCTCGACACCGGCATCAATCGCGCCTCCGGCGGCGGGAAACACCGCCATCGCGCCATCACCGAGCCACTTGAGCACCGATCCCCCGGCATGGTCGATTGCCGCCGACCACCGATGGGCCAACTCGGCGAACCACGAGTCGGCGGTGACATCGCCAACCCGTTGACGAAGCTGCGTCGACGCGCCGATGTCACAGAACAAAACAGTCCGCGTCGAGAGTGCCGGCCTCGACGAACCGGCGACGTCACCCATGGCGCGAAGATTACCAGTGAGCTGGAGGTTCACTTCGATCGACCAGACCGCGCACCCTCGGTGAGCGGTGGGCATCTCAGGTTCGCTGTGGGTAGAGGAAACGGATCAGCACGAATGCGAGGAGACCCCCGAGTAACTGCATGACGATGAACATCGGTGCCGATGAAGGTTTGATACCGGTGAAGCTGTCCGACAGCATTCGGGCGATGGTGACCGCTGGGTTGGCAAAGCTGGTCGATGACGTAAACCAGTAGGCGCCGCCAATCCAGGCCCCGACTGCGTATGGAACGGCCGATGCGCGACCGGTGCGCACGCAACCGTGGATCACGAGCAACAGCCCGACCGTGGCGACGACCTCCGCGAGCCACAATCCACCCGACGAGCGGGCATTGGTCGACCATTCCACGGCGGGTAGGTCGAACATCAGGTTGGCGATGACCGCACCGATGCAACCGCCGATCGTCTGGGCGGCGATGTAACAGACGCTGTCGCGGGTTGACAGAGTGCCGAACAGGCGGTCGACGAGCGTGACGACCGGATTGAAGTGGGCGCCCGAGACAGCGCCGAACATCAGGATCAACCCGATCAGCGCCCCTGCGGTCGCGACCGCGTTTTCCAGCAGTTGCAGGCCGACATCATTTGGTGATAGCCGACTGGCCATGATCCCGGAGCCGACCACGGCGACGATCAGCAAGCCGGTGCCGAGCGCTTCGGCAACGAGTCGGCGGGTCAGATCGAGGTGCAACGTACCGGTACCGATCTCGACCTCGTCCGCGCGCACGCTGCTCAGACTATGCATTCGGGTTGCGGTGCATCACGTTCCGACGAGACGGTGTTGTCCTCGTGCATTTCTCGCGCGAGCAAAATTTGTGCTGCCGCCGTGTTCACATAGCCCAGACCTTGGGTACTGGTCGGCGCGGCCAAGGTTCGTCGTCCGCTCAAGGAGGCACAGATTCACCGCGTTGCGCTCGCTCCGAAACCGCACAGCGTGAGGCAGGCGCGCCGCTTTGCCGCCGAGTGCGTTGCAGAGTGCGCCGCCGACGCGCGACACAGCGTCATTCTGCTCGTCAGTGAACTTGTCTCCAACGCAGTCCTGCACGGCGGTCCCCACGCGCCGGCGGCCGTGGTTGGCTTGGCTGTCGAAGTTCGGCCGGACCGGGTGCGTGTCGAGGTCGACGACTCAGGTCCAAGTCTCCCCGTCATCGGAGACGGCGCAACCAATCGAGTGGGCGGGCGAGGGCTGTTGCTCGTGGCGGCGCTGGCTAGCCGGTGGGGTAGCATCCAATCTGACGCCGGTAAGACGGTGTGGTTCGAAGTCACCACCCCATCCGCCACCGGGTCGAAGGGTAGTGATGGTGATGAGTGATGATTCGATCGGGGAACTCGGAATCCGCATCTCATTCGACAGCGAGCGGCCGACACTGTACGTGGTCGGTGACATCGACGTCGTCGCCGCGCCGAGCCTGGCCGGCGTCCTGCACGCCTTGATCGACGACGGCTACCACGAGCTTGCCGTCGACCTTGCCGAGTTGACGTTCATGGATGCCCGAGGTCTGGGCGTGCTCGCCGAGACCGCAAGTCGGACAATCGGAGCCGGAGGAAACCTCAGCATCCACAACGCTCCAGCGTTCATCCGCCGGATGCTCGACATCACCCAGCTCAGCGACCGAATGGTGTTCACGACCTCGGTAGTGAGCCATTCCAAACTCGATCGCCGGCACGCTGCCGGCGAGCAACTCGCCAGCGTCGGTGAGCCGGATGCTTCCGTGCCAATGGTTTCGCAGCACGGGTTGGGGAGGTCGAGCACCGACGTGATCGACGCAGCTCTGCGGCTCGTCACCGCGCTCGCCGGCGCAACGGTCGACAACGCGGACGGTGTCAGTGTCACCCTGGAACGACACGGACGACTGATGACTGTCGCTGCGAGCAACGAGGCCGTGTCGACGATGGACCGTCACCAATACGAAACCGGTGAGGGGCCATGCCTCGACGCGAAAGCAACAGGCCGCTGGTTCTACATCGAATCACTCGCCGACGAGACCCGGTGGCCGACGTTCGTGCCGCTCGCGCTCGATCAAGGGATTCACAGCATCTTGTCGTCTCCGCTGATGACGCGGCAGCGACCCCAGGGTGCGCTCAACATCTACTCCTCCACCAAGCAAGCATTCGGCACTCACGAGCAAGAACTTGCCGCGCTGTTCGCCGACCAGGCCTCGCAGATACTCACCACCGCCGGCCCCGATCTCAGCGACGAACAAACGAATGAGCGGTTCGCGACCGCCCTCACAGCCCGCCAACAGATCCACCAGGCCCAAGGCGTGATCATGGAGAGCGAACACGTCAACGCCGACGAAGCGTACGGATCATTGCTCCGTCAAGCGCGCACCGCGGGGATCACCCTGCTGGCTCGTGCTTGCGAGATCCTCGAATCAGGTCACTCCCCCGACGAGGGACACACGTAGGCCCCACGATGGACGACGCCATCGACCTGTTGGACAAGGCACGGCGCGGCCTCGGCTTGTCGGTGTCGGATCTGTGGTGGCTGTACTTCGCCGTCGGCGGGATGAGTACCGAACTCGAGATCGAAGCAATCCTCTACCGGGCCTTGATACCGACCGCCACGGATCATGACATGCTCGCTGTCGCGCTCAACGAGCGCTTCAGCGAGCTCGGCGGCGATCACCCCGTGCCGTACTCCGACGATGGTTCGCATCCGCGTCCCTAGGCGACCGCGGTGCGCGATCTCCCTGCGCTCGGAGTTCGCGTCGACGTAACCGAAGCGGTCGGAACGGCGAAGCCCTTGCGTGCGCCGCGACGGTGTTCGCACCGGAGAACATGGGCGCACTCGTCCCGGGGATCGTCGGGTTCCCGGCGGCGCCGCTGATGTGGCGCCGTCGACACCGGTGGCGACCGTCGCGATCGGCCAGTCCTTCGGTGGG
>JAYURF010000143.1:0-2068 GCA_043756365.1 Acidimicrobiales bacterium | reverse complement strand
AACGGGATCGTCGGCGTCTGGGTCGACGAGGCGCGGGTGCGGACCGAACCCCACCGTCGGCGCACCCATTTCTGCGCTCAGCCAGCGAGCGAGCGGCGAGTGATCGGAGTGGCAGTGTGTGACCAACACTGCCGTGACCCGCCGGCCGGCGATGGCACCGAGCAGCGCGTCACGGTGCGCGTCGAGCTTCGGACCCGGATCGATCACCACCACCTCGGTGGGTCCGCCGACCAGGTACGTCCCCGTTCCGTGGTACGTGAACTTGCTTGGGTTCGAGGCGACCACTCGTTGCACCACTGGCGACAGCCGTACGGCCTCGCCGTAGCGCGGGTCGTCGAGGGTGACGAACGGGATACCACTCACGACCACACCGACCGCACCCTGCCGACCACGCGGCCGTGCCCGCGCACGACCTCGGCGACGAGCGGCTCCACATCGGTGGTGTCCACTCCGAGGCGGGCCAAGGCGGCCACCATCACCGCAGGACGCGCCCGGTTGGCACCATCCGCGATCTTCAACGCAACCGCGCGTCCGTCAGGGAGTGCCGCAGCGAACACCCCCTCGGCACCGTCTTTGACGATCAGGCCGGGGATGGAACGCATGAGCGTTGTCACATCTCGTCGCTCGCCGCCGACCATCTGGGTGTGGCGGCGCATCGCGTCGTACACACTCGAACCAGCAGCACCTGCGCCGCCGGTGGCGATCGCCCGGAAGCCACGGGCGAGGCCGATGAGCGACATCATGTGCGCGGGGGCGCCGCATCCATCGATGCCGATGTGAGACGGCGTCTCGCCGGTCAGCTCGGCAATGGCGGCGGTGATCCGTTGTTGCAGCGGATGTTCGGGGTCGAGATAGGACACGTCGTGGGCCCAGCCGTTGTGCACGCACGTGGCGAGCATGCCGCTGTGCTGGCCGCTGCAATTCATCTGCAGCGACGTGCGACCGCCGCCGGAGCGCAACACTTCCTCGGCCGCGGCGCGATCGAGTGGCAGATCTGCGGTGTTGCCGAGGGCGTGCTCGTCGAGCGACACGCTGGCGAGGACGCGGTTGACCGCATCGAGATGAGCGGGGGTGCCGTCGTGGCTGGCACACACCACCGCCAACAGCTCCCCCGGCAGGTCGAGGCCGGCGCGCACCATCGCCACTGCCTGCATCGGCTTGTTCGACGATCGCGGATAGATGCTCATCGTTGGATCGCCGGCTGCGGCCGCGATCGAACCGTCAGGAGCCAGGCACACCACCGCCCCGAAGTGAACCGATTCATCACGACCGCTGCGATCGGTGACGGCGACGGGAACATATGCGTTCGGCCCGCCTCCGGGAGCCCGGGCAGTCATCGTGGTGCCTGCGGATTGCTCGGCGGTGCCAGGGCTGCGGGCGCTGGCGGTCGCTCCTGGCGACCCAACGGAATTCGTGTGAGGTGACTGTCGACAACCTCGAAACGCTTGCCGGCGTTGGAGATGAGGGCCTGGATCATCGCTGCGGCAGGCAGAGCCAGAACCGCGCCGACCACGCCGAGCACAGCACCGCCACCGAGCGCTGCCCCGAATGCAAGCGCGGGGTGCAACTCCATCGTGCGCGCGGTGATGCGTGGCGCGAGGAGGTAATTCTCCAATTGCTGGTAGACCAAGATTGCGATGGCCACGATCAGCGCGTCGACTGGTGAGTCGATCAACGTGACCAGCACGGGCAAGACGCCAGCCAGGTAGGTGCCGACAACTGGAAGGAACTGGCTGATCAACCCGACCCACAGGGCCAGCGCGAGTGGGGCCTGGGTGCCGATCGCCTGGAACACGATCCAGTGAAACAGCGCCGACAGACCGGCCAGCAGCGCCCGGGAGTACAGGTACCCACCGGTCTTGTCGATCGCCAGCTCCCAGGCTGCGAGCACCTGAAGTTGGCGCGACGGGCGCAGCCGACAGCAGATCACCCGACGCAACCGAGGGCCGTCAGCGACGAGATAGAACGTGAACAACATCACCGACAACGTCTGAAACAGCAGCCCGACTGCGGCCAGCGACACGCTCAGTGCCCGTCCGCTCTGGCTGGTGATGAAGCCTTGGATGCG
>JAYURF010000142.1:0-2073 GCA_043756365.1 Acidimicrobiales bacterium | reverse complement strand
AGCGGGTGTGGTCCGGAGGATCGATGGTGAGCATCGTCGGCACCTGCGGCCAGCCAGTGGCCAGCACCTCGTTGATCCGCTGCACCACATCACCGCGGGGCATCTCGCCGGCGCTGCCAAAGCGGTTGCTGAATGTCTTGGTGTCGCGCAGGATCGGCGTGATCATCTCGTGGCGACTGATCATGTACAGGTCCGTGCCCGCGACGTGGAACACCGGCGCGTGCTGCTGCATCGCCCGGTAGTACAGGTGCGGGCATTGCTGGGCGGCCTCGCTGAACGGGGTGAATCCATCGAGGGAAACGGGAGCTTCGGTGACACGTTCGACCATCTCCCCAGTCTCCCTCAACGGGTCACCGCTGGGCGACCCGTGAACGTGCGGGTCGACCGTGTCCCGCGAGACTGACGGCGTGCAACCGATCTCTCGCCGCCTGTTCCTCGCCGGTTCCGCCTCGGTCGTCGTCGCCGCGTGCAGCGGCGACGGTGACGGTGCCGGCGCGGCACCCGCCACTGGATCGACGCCGGATTCAACCGCAGCCGCTACATCGACCGCGCCGACCACAGTTCCAGCAACCACGACCACAGCGCTTCCTGCTGTCGAACTGTCCAGCGACCCGTTCACCCTTGGCGTGGCCAGCGGCGATCCGGGCGAAGGCAGCGTGGTGTTGTGGACACGGTTGGCGCCGAGCCCGGTTGGTGTTGATGCGCCGGCCGACGAGGCGTATACCGGCGACATCGACGTGCGTTGGGTCATCGCTGCCGACAGCGAGTTCACGGACGTCCGCGCCGAGGGCGTCGCCCTTGCGCAAGCGCGCTACGCGCACAGCCTGCACGTGCCGGCCACCCTCGAGGCGGGCGACTGGTACTACCGCTTCGAAGTCGGCGGCTACACCAGCCCGGTCGGGCTCACCCGCCCTGCCCCACCGGCGGCTGCACATCCCGAGTCGCTGCGTTTCGCAAGTGCGAGCTGCCAGCACTACGAGAGCGGCTACTACACCGCGCACGCCGACATCGCCGGCCAAGGGCTCGACTTCGTGGTGTTCCTCGGCGACTACATCTACGAAGGCGGCCGAGGCGTCGTCGGCGAGGGCGAGGAGCCCAACGTGCGCTCGCACGATTCCGACGAATGCCGCACCCTCGACGACTACCGCAACCGCTACGCCCTCTACAAGAGCGACCCCCACCTGCAGGCCGCTCACGCCTCGTGCCCGTGGTACGTCACGTGGGACGACCACGAGGTGGAGAACAACTATGCCAGCATCACCCCGCAGGACCCCGTTGATGCAGCGGCGTTCGTGCAGCGTCGCCACGACGCATACCAGGCGTGGTGGGAGCATCAGCCGGTCGCGTTGCCGCCGCCGCCCGATGCTGGCGACTACCCGATCTATCGCGCTGCGCAGTGGGGGTCGCTGCTCGATCTGGTGCTACTCGATGGCCGCCAGTACCGCAGCGACCAGGCGTGCACGGGCGGAACCCTCGACTTCGATCCGGCCTGCCCGGAGACCTTCGATCCGGCCCGCTCGATGCTCGGAGAGGAGCAGGAGCGCTGGCTGACCGAGCGACTCGCCGCGGCTACCAGCAACTGGAACGTGATCGGCCAGCAGACCGTGTTCGGCGACGCGACCATCGGCGAGGCGGTGTTGAACTACGACCAGTGGGACGGCTATCCGGTTCAGCGCAACCGACTTGTCGACAACTTGGCCGCACTGGCCGCACCGAACAACAACGTGGTCCTCACCGGCGACATCCACTTCGCCGGAACCGGCATCATCCGCTCGGGAGGACGCAGCACCGGAACGCCGGTCGCGGTTGAGTTCGTGGCGACCTCGATCTCCTCGGGCGGGCGGATCAACCCGAGCGTCACCGACGTCGTCAAAGCAATCCCCGACGTCATCGACGTCGAACTCGAACACCGTGGCTACATCCTCCACACCGTCACCGCCGATGCGTGGAGCGCCGAGTACCGGATGGTCGAAACCGTCAAGGAACTCGACGCCCCCGTGTACGCGCACCGCACTTACATCATCGACGCCGGCACCAACACCGTCCGCCCCGCCGACGCCTGACCAAATTCGC
>JAYURF010000141.1:0-2073 GCA_043756365.1 Acidimicrobiales bacterium | reverse complement strand
TCCCCAAGCGCTACGGCGGGGCCGAGGCCACCATTCGCGCCAAGCTCGAGGTGTCACGCGAGGTGGCGATGGGTTGCGGTTCGACCGCATGGGTGACGGCGCTCATGAACGTGTGTGCGTTCTTCGTCGGATTGATGAACGAGCAGGCCCAAGACGACGTGTGGGGTGACAATCCCGACGCCCGCATCGCCGGCGTGCTCACCCCGAGCGCGACGGCACGCAAGGTGGATGGCGGTATGCGCGTAACTGGAGCCTGGGCCTGGGCGAGCGGCTCGTATCACGCCGACTGGTCGTACGTGGGCATGCCGGTGGTGAACGACGCGGGCGAGTTCCTGTACCCAGCGGTCGGGCTGATCCCGAACACCGATGTCACCATCGAAGACACGTGGTTCACCTCCGGGATGCGCGGCACAGGCAGCAATACGCTGCACGCCAACGACGTGTTCGTTCCCGACCATCGTCTCCATTCGGTGCCGGGCCTGCTCACCCACCAGTACGACACGCCGTACGTTGATGAGGTGCTGTACCGCTCGGCGTTCGTCCCGGTCGCGGCGCTGGTGCTCGCCGGTCCGCAGCTCGGTTTGGCCCAGGCCGCGCTCGACTACGTGATCTCGATGGGCCACAAGCGCGGCATCACCTACACCGACTTCGAGTTACAACGCGACGCTCCGACGTTCCAGCTGGCCATCTCCAAGGCCGCCGTGCTGGTCGACACTGCCCACCTGTTCGCCTTTCGCGCCGCAGACGACATCGACGACGCTGCCAAGGTAGGACGGGCGATGACCTACGTCGAGCGGGCCAGGGTGCGCAACGACACCGGCGTGGCGATCGAGTCGGCGCGCGAAGCTATCCGCGTTCTGTGCTCGGCTCACGGCGCATCGTCGTTCGCCGAGTCGAGCCCGATGCAGCGGATCTGGCGTGACAGCGAGATCGCCAGCCGCCACGCAGTCATCGTCCCCGAGACCAGTTCGCTGATCTACGGACGGGCGTTGATGGGCTTTACCGAGGGCATCAGCTTCCTCGTCTAACGTACGTCTAACGTCGCTGCAGCCGTCACATCTCGTACTTTCCAGGGGGAAATCATGGCTACCGTTCCGGCCGATTACGTTCCGAACCTGATGTTCAGCCACGTCGGGTTCGCCGTCAGCGACATGGCCAAGATGTCCGACTTCTACACACGGGTGCTCGGCTTCACCGTCACCGACCGCGGCGAGGCAGCGGGCATGGACCTGGTGTTCCTGTCGCGTGACCCGAGCGACCACCATCAGCTCGTCCTCGTCTCGGGTCGCCCGGATGATCTGCCGCCGAACCCGTTCAACCCGCAGTTCGGCTCGCTGATCAACCAGATCTCGTTCCGCGTCGCCGACCTGCAGGGCCTGCGCGAGATGCACGAGGTCCTCGAGCGCGAGGATGTGCGCAGCATCATGCCCGTGAACCATGGCATCGCCTGGAGCATTTACTGCCACGACCCCGATGGCAACAACCTCGAACTGTTTGTCGATACCGAGTGGTACTTCCCACAACCGTTCCTGGTCCCCCTCGATCTGGCCGGGACCAACGACGAGATCTATGCGACCACCGCTGCGTTGTGCAAGGAACAACCGGGCTTCGAGCTCGGCGCCGACTGGCGCAAACGCTACGCCGCCAAAATGAACCGCTACACCCCCGCCACGACGTAACCCGGACGCGGTCAGACTTCGAAGTTGTGCGCTGCGTAGCTCTGGGAGCTATCCAGCGCACGCAACGCGGCTTCGGTGCGGACGAGGGTGCTCAGCGAGGCGATGCAGTGGGTGAACGCGCCCCGACTTTCCAGATCCTGGTCGGTTGCCTCGGCGATCCGCCAGTCCTTCGCTACCAGCAGCCGTCGGCGCTCCACATCGCGCGCTTGCGTGACGCGGGACCCGTGCGTGAAGAATGGACTGACCTCCAGGGCAACCTTCGCTTCCGGCCAGGCGAAGTCGACCTCGACGAAGCGGCCTCCACCGACTGGCACCCGGTAGTTGCGGAACCACCCGTTCACCCCGGCTTCGGTGAGCCAGCGCCCCACCTTCTGTTCGAGCCCGCTGCGGTGGC
>JAYURF010000140.1:0-5635 GCA_043756365.1 Acidimicrobiales bacterium | reverse complement strand
CCCGAGCACCAGCGCCCGCATCCTCGGAGTCGTCGCCCATGCATGATGGGACGGCAGGCTGCAAGACATCGCACCGACGATAGGGCCTCGTTCCGCCTTCACGGCAGCAACGAGGGCCGACCACGGCTCACGGTCGCTCGCCGGAACATTGACGTCGGGACGCTGGCTGAGCTAAGAACACCCGGTTCAGAAGATATCTGGAACTGCCCGGGGGGTGCACGATGAGCGAGTTTCCGACCGAACCCGAAGGCCTGTCAGCAGCGTGGCTCACGGAGATGTTGCACGGAGCCAACATGCTCGGCGCCGACAGCGCGGTGACTGGCCACACGGTCACCCTGATCGGCGAAGGTGTTGGGTTGCTCGGTCTGGTGGTCCGCATCGGGCTCACCTATGACGGAAGTGGCGGGCCGGGCGACGGAAGTGGCGGGCCGGGCGACGGAGCTGGCGGGCCCGAATCGGTGGTCATCAAGTTTGCCCATCCGCTCGCCGCCAACCGGGCGATCGCCAACAACACGCGCATGTACGAGCGCGAGGTCACCTTCTTCAACACGATTGCCGACTCCGTCGATGTTCCCAAGCCGGCGTGCTACTTCGCCGCGGTCGTCCCCGAAACGGGCCAGAACATCGTGGTCCTCGAGGACCTTCGCGGGTACCAGCCTGCCGATCAGATTTCCGGAGTCGATGTCGTCCAGGCCCGCCTCGTCATCGACGCCTTCGTCCCGTTGCACGCCGCGTTCTGGAACAACACCACTCAGCCGATGCTCGACACGGCAATGCGTGTCGACACGAACTACGTCCAGGCGTTCATGCCGAGCTTGCTCGGCACGTGGGAGCGATGCCTCGAGCTGTTCGACTACTGCATCCCCGCCGACGTGTTGGGCGAGGTCCCCCGCTACGTGGCCTCGTTTCGCGAACTGCACCGGGCGATGGGCGAGCACGCTCAAACCCTCGTCCACGGCGACGTTCGCCTCGACAACGTGATGATCGGTTCCGGTGAGCAGCATCCCGTCGTGCTCATCGATTGGCAAGCAGTGATGGTCTCCAACGGCCTCCACGACCTGGCCTACCTGCTCAGCCAGAGCCTCACCATCGAATGCCGACGCGCCCACGAAGCCGAACTGATCGAGCACTACCACGCGCGTATGGTCGAACACGGCGTCACCGATCTCACCATCGAGCAGTGCTGGGCCGGCTACGACACGGGCGTGCTGTTCCTGTTCTCGTATCCGCTGATCATCGCCGGAGCGTTCGATCCGGCCAACGAACGCGGCAAGCGATTGGCCGAAGAGATCCTGCGCCGCTCCGCCCAAACTGTCAGCGACCGCAATCTCATGCGATTGCTCCCCGACCCGACGTCACTCTCGGGCGAGTAGCGCCTGTGAAGGTCTTGTTCGCCACCGCCGAGTACTCGCCTTTGGCCCGCGTCGGTGGGCTCGCTGCGGCGGCGGCAGGGTATGTCGCCGAACTTCGCCGGCAGGGAGTCGACGTGCATGTGGCGATGCCCGACTACGGCAACGTCGCCCTGTCGGGCCAGCACTCTCGACCCCTCGACGTTGCCGACTGGGCGGCACCGGCGACGGCACGAACCGGAACCGTGCCGAGCGGCGAGTCGGTGACCCTCGTCGACGTACCCGGCATGGCCAGAACACACCCGTACCTGCAACCCGACGGCAGTGGATGGCCCGACAACGACCGCCGGTTTTTCGCCTTCTCTGCCGCAGTGGCTGCGCTGATCAGCGACACCGAACCCGATGTGGTTCACCTCAACGACTGGCACACCGCCACCGCGCTCGCCCACCTGCCCGCGCCGCCCCCGACTGTGCTGACCATTCACACCCTCGGATACCAGGGCAACACCAACCGCGGCTGGCTCGACGCCCTCCCCTTTCGGCGCGAGCAGTTCGACTTCCGGGGCGACTGCAACCCGCTCGTTGGGGGCATCCGCGCGTCGGATCTGGTGGTCACCGTGAGCCCGCACTACGCCGCCGAAATCACCACACGGGCGGGCGGCTTCGGGGTCGACGCGGAGCTCACTGCCAAAGGTGACCGACTCGTCGGCATCCTCAACGGGATCGATGTGGACGAGTGGAATCCGCTCACCGACACGCACCTCAGCGTCCACTATGACCTCGCCGACCTCGATCCGAAGGTGACGCTGCGCGACGAACTGCTCGCCGAGTTCGGTCTCGCTGCGGGCAGCGGGGCGGTGCTGGCAATGGTGACCCGCCTGGCCGAGCAGAAAGGGGTCGACCTCGTCATCCCGACGATCCCGTTCCTGCGCACGATCGGCGCTCGTTTGCTCGTGCTCGGCAGCGGGGATCGCGGTCTGGTCGACGCGCTTGCAGCGGCTGCCGCAGCGCACCCCGACCTCGTCGGTTTTCGCGATGGCTATGACGAAGGGCTCGCCCACCGCATGTTTGCCGGTGCCGATGCATTCGTCATGCCGAGCCGGTTCGAGCCGTGCGGGCTGGCCCAGATGCAGGCGATGCGCTACGGCACGCTGCCGCTTGTCACCAACGTGGGCGGGCTGCACGACACCGTCGTCGATGTCGACGCGCTCGCGTCACGCGGCACCGGCATCGTGGTTGCCGAACCGACCTCGCTGGCAGTGTTGGACGGTCTTCATCGCATGGCCAGAGCGGTGGCCCAGCCGCGCCGTCGCCACGCCATGCAACGGCGCGGTATGTCTGCCGACTGGTCGTGGCAGCAGCCCACCGAACTGCACCGCCAGTGGTACGACCACCTCGCCGCCGGATCGTCGGGCGCGTCGTCGGCCGCGTCGTCGCGGGGTGGGTAGTGTCGGGCGCGTATGGCTGAACCAAAGGTGCTCGTGATCGTCCTGGCCGGTGGCGAAGGTCGCCGTTTGAACCCGCTGACGGCGGACCGGGCCAAACCGGCAGTGCCCTTCGGCGGTTCGTACCGGATCATCGACTTCGTGTTGTCGAACTTCGCCAACTCGCGATATCTGAAGATCGTGGTCCTCACGCAGTACAAGAGCCACAGCCTCGACCGGCACATCAGCCAGACGTGGCGGTTCTCCACGTTGCTCGGCAACTACGTCACCCCGGTGCCGGCGCAGATGCGTCGTGGGCCGCAATGGTTCAGCGGCTCCGCCGACGCGATCTATCAGAACCTCAACCTGATCAGCGACGAACGACCCGACATCGTGTGCGTGTTCGGGGCCGATCACATCTACCACATGGATGTGCGCCAGATGGTCGACGCTCACCAGGCGTCGAAAGCCGGCGTGACGGTGGCAGCGATACCGGTGCCGGTGCACGAGGCGTCGGACTTCGGGATCATCGACGCCAACGCAAGCGGCCGGATCGACGCGTTCCTGGAAAAGCCGGCGAAGCCCCCGACGATGCCGGGTGACTCCACCCGGTCACTCGCCTCGATGGGCAACTACGTGTTCGATACCCAGGCGTTGATCGACATCGTCAGCCCGCGCGGCACCGACGGCATCGCCACCGACCTCGGCGGCGACGTGATCCCCGAGCTCACCCGCCAGGGCGTTGCGCACATGTACGACTTCTCCACCAACGAAATCCCCGGACAGGCAGATCACGAGCGCGGCTACTGGCGTGACGTCGGCAGCCTCGACGCCTACTACGAAGCGAGCATGGATCTGCTCGCTCCGGTGCCGCCGTTCAGCCTGTACAACAGCGAGTGGCCGGTGTACAGCCTGCAGCTCCCCCTGCCGCCCGCCAAGCTCGGCTACGGCGCCGGAGGCCAGCATGCAACGGTTGGCAACAGCTTGTTGTGCGCCGGCTCGATCGTGTCGGGCGGCAGTGTCGAGCGTTCGATCCTCGGCCCGCAGACCTTCGTCGAGGAGTCGGCCGAGGTGACCGAATCAATCCTGTTCCCCGGCGTGCGCGTGGGGGCCGGCGCCAAGTTGCACCGCTGCGTGATCGACAAGAACGTCGTGATCCCGCCCGGGTACACGATCGGTATCGACAGCGAGCGTGACGCCGAGCTGTTCACGATCAGCGACCGCGGCGTCGTCATCATCGAAAAGGATCGGGTGATCTGACCCCCGGTGTCACCCGCGGCGCTTGCTGGCCCGTCTGTTGTTGGTGCACACCAACAACTGGAGGCAGCACATGCATCGTTCACTCATCGCCCTCGGCGTCGGGGCCGCGCTCGTCGCAACCGTCACCATCTCCTCGGCAGTGGAGGCCAACGGAGGCAAACCCCGCGCCACGTTGGTCGATGCGGCTGGCGGTGAGATCGGCACCGTCAAGTTCCACACGGATCGACATGGCACGGACGTGAAGGTCACGCTTCGGGCCGGAAGCTCGTTCGCCACGGCCTTTCACGGGTTCCACATCCACGCCAACACCGACGGCGCGGCCTGCACCGCCGATGCAACCCAGCCGTCGTCGACCTGGTTCACCGCCGTTGGCGGGCACTGGAAGGCGGGCACGCAGACACACGGGCAGCACCTCGGCGATCTGCCGTCGCTGTACGTCAACGCCGACGGCAGCGCGACCGCACGCTTCACCATCGACAAGATCGCGGTGGCGGACCTGGCCGGCAAGGCCGTGATCGTGCACGCCGGTGCCGACAACTTCGGCAACATCCCCCAAGCTCCCGGTGGCCTCGACCAGTACACGGCGAATTCCGCTGAGGCCGTGACCAAGACCCAGAACACGGGCAACGCAGGTGACCGGATCGCCTGCGGTGTCATCCGCTGACCCGGTCGGCCGCCTCTCGGCGGGCTTCAGTTCCCCCGAGCTGGAGCTCGCCGTGGCGGGCCCGAGATTTGGTTCAAGGCGGTCCCGCGAGCGTGGCAGCCTTGGCAGCATGAGCCACAGCTCACCACCATGTTCGCGGTCGGGTCCGCGGCCGGGTCCAGGGAAGGGCCGGTAGCTCGCCGTGCATGCCGGCGCGATCGCTTTGTTTTCGAACATCGCGATCGGGCGCGCCGAGGGCACGATCACGGCCGAAGCAGAGGCGCTCGTCATCCGCTTGTTTCACGAGGAGGGCCGATCGCTGGTACGACTCGCCCGGTTGTTCGTCGACGACCGCGGTGCCGCCGAGGACCTCGTGCAGGAAGCGTTCCTGCGCCTCGCCCGTTCCGCACACCGCATCCGCGACGACGACCGCGCCCCTGCCTACCTCCGCTCCATCGTGTTGAACCTTGCCCGCGACCACAACCGGCGCGGGCTCGTGTCGCTGCGCCACCACCCGCCAGCTGATCGCAACGTCGATGCGGTGGGTGACAACGCAACCCACTCCGGCACCCGCCCAGGCTTCGACTCGCCGGCCGACATCATCGTGCAGTCCGAGGAGCACCGTGTGGTGCTGGAGGCAGTGCGGTCGCTGTCGATCCGCCAGCGTGACTGCATCACACTGCGCTACTTCGAAGAGCTCGGCATCGAGGCGATCGGGGTCACGCTCGGTCTGTCACCGAACTCGGTCAAAACTCATCTTCAACGCGGCCTGAATACGCTGCAACGCCTGATCCCGACCGACCTGCTGGCTGCTGATCCGGCCGACCCGGCAGCACGAGCATCGGGGGCACCACGGTGAGCACACGATCGATCGAGGCGCTGGTTTCGGCCGCGTTTGCCGATGCCAGGCTCACGGTCGAACCGAGTCGCGACCTGTTTGCCCGCGTCCAGCACTCGCT
>JAYURF010000139.1:0-2079 GCA_043756365.1 Acidimicrobiales bacterium | reverse complement strand
CGATCACTTCACCCAGCGCTGGATGGATGTAGTACTGGCCGGTGGCGAGTTCGTCGACGGTGATGTCCCAGCGGATTGCCTGCACCAACTGCTGGATCAGGCTGGAGGCGTGCGGGCCGATGATGTGGGCGCCGATGAGGCGGCGGGTGAGCCGATCGGCGACGAGTTTGCAGAAGCTCGTGGTGTCCTCCAGCGCCCAACCGTAGGCCACATCGGCGTAGCGCTGCGTTGCCACCATCACGTCGATGCCGAGCGCTCGGGCGGTGTCCTCCGCCAGGCCGACGCTGGCGATCTGCGGGTTGGTGAACACCGCGTGTGGCACGGCGCGGTGGTCGGTGGCGCGCAGGTTGTCGGGGTTGGCCAGGTTGTGGGCGACCACCCGGCACTCGTGGTTGGCGACGTGTTTGAGCATGAACGGTGAGCTGATGTCGCCCAACGCCCACACCCCCGGTACCGACGTCGCTTGGGTTTCATCGACCTCGACGCGGCCATCGAGGGTCATTCTCAGTCCGCCGGCGGCGGCGTCGAGCACATCGCTGTTGGGGACGCGCCCGGTAGCGACGAGGACATCGCTGCCTTCCACGGTGGAGCCGTCGTCGAGTGTGACGATCACCTTGGAACCGATCCGCTCGAAGGCAACCGCATGCACGCCGCAGCGCAGGTCGAACCGCTTCGAGAACGATTCGGTGATCGCCACCGAGATGTCGTGATCCTCGCCGCGTAGCAGCGTGGCGCTGCGTTGCAGGATCGTGACCTTGGATCCGAGGGCGCCGAAGACGTGGGCCAGTTCACAGGCGATGAACCCGCCGCCGAGCACGATGAGGTGTTCGGGAACTTCGTCGACGCGCATGATGTCGTCACTCGTGAAGTACCCCACCTCGTCGAGTCCGGGTATGTCGGGAATCATCGGCCGGGCCCCGGCGGCGACCACCACCTGGCGGCCCTCGATCTCGGTGACGGTGCCGTCGGCCATGGTGACCGCGAGTCGTCGCTCGCCAATGAAACGCGCGTGCCCGGCATGCACGGTGACGTTCGGGCTGCCCTCACGCCGGTACTGCTCACCCCCGGCTGCGATCGGATCGATCCGGTTGAACACTCGGTCGCGGATGTCGAGCCAGCGCACCGCATCGACATGCGCGTCAACGCCCAGGACCGAGGAATGCTCCACCCCGATGACGGTGTCGGCGGAATGCACGAACATCTTGGTGGGAATGCACCCACGGTTCAGGCACGTGCCGCCGAAGACCCACTCCTCAACGAGTGCGATCGACCAGCCGTCGAGCGCGGGACCGATGATCGAGTTGCCGCTCCCGGCGCCGATGATGACGAGGTCGTAGTGCTGCATGACTGGCCACGGTACCGTCGTGAGCCGCGAGCGCTGGCTCCGAAACACTCACCCGCACACGCAAACTAGAGTTCCACATGGCGAGCCAGTCCATGGCGGGCCGGTCGACGTGATCGGGCTCGTGCCCGACGATGTTGCCACGGTGCGGATTGATGGGACGGAGATACGCGTCGAGCACAACGTGTCGCACTACGCCGGCGAGCGCCGGCCAAGATCTTGGATTCGACGTGCTGTCCGCCGATGGTTCCGTAGTGGCCTCGCGCCGCGAGAACGGCTGACCGGCCTCGGCGCGCTACCTGGTGTGGCAGGCCGGGGTCGAATATTCCGGAGCGACGTCATCATGGGGCGATGTGAAACTCGACGGCGGAACCGACGACCATGACGACCGTGACGGCGACGGTGACGGTGACGGCGAGGATGGCGGTTGAGGGTCGGTCCGGCGCGGGTGAGCCGGAGTGCCTGCTGGGGCGCGCTGAAGTAGGCCCCTTTGTGGGGCTTTGTTCGCTGTGGGTCGCGGGCTACTTCTCGGTTATTCGGGTGGCGCGATGGCGGTGCCGTCGGGTCGGTAGGTGATGACTGTGCCATCGGCGAGGCGGACGACTTTGGCGTTGGAGCAATGTCGCCATCTGTTGTGATGCCCGCAGGCGAGGTCTCCGTTGCAGGCCTCGGTTGGGCCACCGAGGTGGTGGGGGTGGATGTGATCGATTTGGCATTTGGTGGCTGGCACGATGCAT
>JAYURF010000138.1:0-2081 GCA_043756365.1 Acidimicrobiales bacterium | reverse complement strand
AGGCGGCCAACGGCACGCCGATGGGTGAGCCGATGGTGCGCATCGCGTCCGTGCAACGCACGTTCGCCGAGGTAGGGGTCGGCGCCGTTGGATTGGTGCTCGATCCGCACGGCATGTTTGCCCTCGTCCTCGATCGACGTTCGGCCGCCGACGAGCTCGGTCTCGGAGCGGGCAGCCAGGTGGCCATCGAAGCGATCGACGATGGCGGCGCCCTCACCACCCCGACCGCCACCCCGACCGCCACCCCGATCACCACAGCGGTCGCCAGCCCTGGACTGCGGCGGCCCAGCGCCCGCGCCGACCAGTAGAGTCTGACAACGTGCGACCGGCCACCACGCTGACACTTGCCTTGCTGTTGTTGGCCATCCTCGCCTCCAGCCTGGTCGCCCTGTTGCGGCTGTAGCCAGGCCGAGAAATGCTCGACGACCGGCAACTCGATGGACGCGTCGTGCCGACGACGTGCCGACGACATGCGGACGACGTACGGAACACCGGGCTAGCATCCGTCGTTCGGGCGTGTGCAGACAGGGGGACACCGTGAATCTCGCTCATCTCATCGACGACCACGACGCTGACCGGGCTGCGCTCATCAGCCGCGGCCGGACCACCACCTATGGCGTACTTCGCGACCAGGTTGCTCACCTGCGCGGTGGCCTGCGGACCCACGGTGTCGGTCCCGGCGACGCGGTGGCGTTGCTGTGCGGCAACGGCCGCCACTTCGTTGTCTCGTACCTCGCGATCATCGGTCTCGGTGCCGTTGCGGTCCCCTTGAACCCGACCAGCCCTGCCGCCGAGATCGAACGCGAGCTGGCCACGGTGAAGGCTGTGTGCGTCGTTGTCGAACCCGCTGCCAAACAGGCGTGGCGTGGTGTCGATCGCAATGCCGTCCCGGCATTGGTGACCGTCGTGTGCACCGAGGGCCACGACCTCGACGGGGCGGTGTCGATGGCGGCACTGCTCGATGCCGCCGCGGTCGACATCGTCGAAGTTACCGACGACCATGTCGCGGTGCTGATGTTCACCAGCGGTACGGCCGGCTCGCCGCGAGCAGCGATGCTCAGCCACGGAAACCTGTTGTCCAACCTCGCCCAGGGCGAATCGGCCAATGAGCGGATCGGCCCCGACGACGTGGTCTACGGCGTGTTACCGATGTTCCACATCTTCGGCCTCAACGTGGTGCTCGGCCTCACCCTGGACCGCGGTGCCACCCTCGTACTCGTGCAGCGCTTCGATCCCTCGACCGCTCTCGACACCATCCGCGAGCGGGGCGTCACCGTGCTGCCGGGCGCTCCCCCGCTGTGGATCGCGTTCAGCCACATGGACGACGCGCCGGCCGACAGCTTTGCGAGTGTGCGCCTGGCACTCACCGGGGCGGCAAAGATGCCCGAGGCGGCGATGCAGCGCCTGGCGAAGCGGTTCGGTCTGGAGCTGTCCGAGGGCTACGGGCTCACCGAGGCTTCACCCGTGGTCACCAGTTCTGCCGGGATGCCGGCCAGGTTCGGTTCGGTCGGCAAGGTGCTGCGTGGCATCGACGTTCGCCTCGTCGACGAGTCGGGCGACGACGCGCTCGACGGCGACCCCGGCGAGATCTGGGTTCGCGGCCCCAACGTGTTCCTCGGTTACCTCGACGATCCCGAGCAGACGGCGCGCGTGCTCACGACCGATGGTTGGCTGCGCACCGGCGACATCGCCACGGTGGACGCCGACGGATACCTCCATCTCGTCGATCGAGCCAAGGACCTCATCATCGTCAGCGGGTTCAACGTGTACCCGGCCGAGGTGGAAGAGGTTCTGGCCGAGCATCCGGGGGTCGGCGAGGTCGGCGTGATCGGCGTTCCTCATCCGCATTCGGGCGAGGCTGTCAAGGCCTTCGTGGTGCCGCTACCCGGTGCCCATCTCGACGAAGACCAGTTGATCGCGTGGTGCTGCGATCACCTTGCCCGGTACAAAGCCCCCACGAAGGTGCTGTTCGTCGATGAACTGCCGCGCAACCTGAGCGGCAAGCTGCTGCGTCGCTCGCTCACCTGACAGCGGCGATTCTCCACCGGCTTTGTGAACGCGTGCACGAGCGCCTAGCGTGA
>JAYURF010000137.1:0-5662 GCA_043756365.1 Acidimicrobiales bacterium | reverse complement strand
GCAACGAGGCCAAGGTCACCATCAACATGCACATCGGCTCGGGATCGAAGATGCCATCCACGTCTGCCGATGCTCCCCCGGCGGTGGGTTCCACACTCACGTTCGCGAACTGCTGCTTTTCGATGGTCGACTGGTTGATGAGCGGCCTGTTCAACACGTTCACCGATCTGAAGATCGCCTACAGCGAAGGCCAAATCGGCTGGATCCCGTACATCCTCGAGCGAGCCGACACCGTGTGGACCGAGAACCGCGGCTGGGGCGGCATCGCCGACAAGGTGCTGCAGCCGCCGTCGGAACTGTTCCGCGACCACGTCTACGGCTGCTTCTTCGACGACCCGCACGGGGTTCGCTCGATCAGTGAGATCGGCATCGACAACGTCACCTATGAAACTGACTACCCGCACAGCGACTCCACCTGGCCGCACAGCCTGAAGATCGCCGAACAACAGACTGCGGGATTGCCCGACGACATCGTGTACAAGGTGCTGCGCGGCAACGCGATCGAAATGCTGTCGCTCGACCACCTGCGCTGAACAACCGAGCCAGGAACCAAGACAGATCCAAGCCAGGAACCAAGGGGGACACCATGCGCGGCATCGTCTACGACGGCAGCGAGACCAAGCTCGTCACCGGCCTCGAACTGCGCGCGCCCGGCCCGCGCGACGTGATCGTCGAGATCAAAGCTGCGGGCCTGTGCCACAGCGACCTGTCGTACATGGGCGGCCTCTACCCTGTGCCGTCACCGGGGGTGTGCGGCCACGAGGGTGCGGGCGTGGTGGCCGAGGTCGGCTCCGCGGTCACGCTGGTGGCGCCCGGCGACCATGTGGTCATCGCCACGCTCACGGCGTGCGGTACGTGCGAGTTCTGCGCCGACGGCAGGCCCACCGCGTGCCGGGCCACGCTCGCCAACTGGAGTCAGCCGTTCACCCTCGATGGTGAGCCGATCTACAACTTTGCCGCCACCAGCGCATTCGCCGAACGCACCGTGGTCCGCGACGTGCAGTGCGTGAAAATCCCCCACGATGTACCGCTCACCTCGGCGGCCATCGTCGGCTGCGGTGTCGTCACCGGGATGGGTGCGGTGTTCAACCGGGCCAACGTCCGCCGCGGCCAATCGGCGGTGGTGTTCGGAGTGGGCGGCGTCGGCCTCAACGTGATCCAGGCGCTGAAGGTGCAAGGCGCCACCACGATCATCGCCGTCGACACCGTGACCGACAAGGAGTCACTGGCGCGCACCTTTGGGGCGACGCATTTCCTCGACGGGCGCCGCGACGACCTCGTCGCTGCGGTGGGCGCGTTGTGCCCGGCCAGTGCCGCGGCTGCCCGCGGGCCGTTCAACTCGGGCGGTGTGAACTGGGCCTTCGACTGCGTCGCCCGCCCCGAGGTCACCTTCAACGCGCTGGAGTGCCTCGACTGGGAGGGCACCGTCGTGGTCATCGGGGTGTCGTCGCAAACCGCAGAGTTCCACGGGTTGTACGGCCGCCTCACCCAGGTCGACCGGGGAATCATCGGCTGCCGCTACGGCAGCATCTCGCCGCATCGCGACATCCCGCGGATCATCGAGATGTATCGGCGCGGCGACATCCTCCTCGACGAACTCGTCACCGCCTCACACCCGATCGAGAACTGGACCGACGCTGTCCATGAACTCGAAGCCGGTGCCGTCGCCCGCGGCGTGCTCACGTTCTGATGCCTGAACCTGTGGCAGTTGCGATCGACACGCGTGGCCTCACGCTGTGGCAACTGATCGAGCGACGCGCTGCGCTGACCCCGGACGCGGTGATGGCGATCGACGAGGCCGACCGCTCGATGACCTTCGAGCAGTACCACCAGTGGTGCCTGCGGTCCGCAGCCGGTTTCGCCGCGGCTGGGGTGCACGAGGGGTCGAACGTGTCGTGGATCCTTCCCTCGCGTTTCGAGGCGTTGGTGGCCGCCGGGGCGTTGTCGCGGCTCGGTGCCGTGCAGAACCCGATCCTGCCGATCTACCGCCAGCGCGAGGTGAGCTTCATCGCCTGCCAGAGCGGCTGCACCACGCTGATCGTCCCCGGCACGTTCCGCGGCTTCGACTATCCGGCTATGGCAGCGGCGGTGAGCAGCGAGGTGAGTAGCGATCTCGATAGAGCGGTGCACGTCATCGTGGTCGATCCCGATTTGCCCGACGGCGACCCGACTGCGCTTGCGCCATACCGGCCTGCCATCGACGAGATGCGCTGGCTGTTCTACTCCTCGGGCACCACCGCCGGCCCGAAAGGTGCCAAGCACACCGACCATTCGATGTCGGCCGCCAACAACGGCATGCAATGGTCGATGAAGGTGACCGCCGACGACCTGGCCGCCGTTGTGTTCCCAGTCACCCACGTCGGCGGCATGGTGTGGTTGTTCAACTCACTCCAGACCGGGGTTGAACTGTTGATGGTCGAGACCTTCAGCCCCACCGACACGCCGCGATGGCTGAGCGAGCACGGCTGCACGTGCGCCGGAGCGGGCACGGTGTTCTGGATGGCGTACCTCGCCGCGCAGCGACGGATGCCCGCCGGCGAACGGCTGCTGCCCGACGTGCGGATCTTCAATGGCGGCGGATCACCAAAGCCGGTCACCCTGCACGCCGAGATGATCGAGGCCTTCGGTGCGCCGCTGATCGGCGGGTGGGGCCTCACCGAAAGCCCGATCAACACGATGGTGCATGTTGACGATCCCGACGACCTCAAGGCCAACACCGACGGCCGCCCATGCCCTGGCGTGACGTTGCGGGTGATGCTCGACGGCCACGAGTGCGCGCCCGGCGAGGAAGGCGAACTGCTGGTGAAGGGGCCGCAGGTGTTCCTCGGCTACCTCGATTCTGCTCTCGACGCCGACGCATTCGACGACGACGGCTGGCTGCGCACCGGCGACCTCGGCGTGATCGACGCCAACGGGTTCGTGTCGATCACGGGGCGGTTGAAGGACATCATCATTCGTAAAGGCGAGAACATCTCCCCCAAAGAGATCGAAGACCTGCTCCACGGGCACCCTGCGATCGCCGATGTCGCCGTGATCGGACTGGCCGATGGCACGAGCGGGGAACGGGCATGCGCCGTCGTCGTTCCGGCCGGCGACGAGCAGATCACGTTTGCCGACATGATCGATCATCTGCTGCGCGCAAACCTGTCGAAGCACAAGCTGCCCGAACAACTCGAGTTCGTCGACGCGCTGCCGCGCAATCCCACCGGGAAAGTGTTGAAGAAGGACCTGCGGGTCCAGTTTGGAGAAACCACGTGAACAGATTCGTTGGCTCCCGCGTGCTCGTCACCGGGACCGGCTCCGGCATCGGCCGGGCCACTGCGCAACGCTTTGCTGCCGAGGGAGCGCGGGTCGCCTGCCTCGATGTGCGCGGCCACGACGAGACGGCCGCAGCGATCGGTGATGCCGCACTCGCATACGAATGCGATGTGTCCGACGGTGCCGCGGTTGCCCGCGTCGTCGATGCCGCGGGCGCCGAGTTGGGTGGGCTCGACGTCGTGTGCAACATCGCCGGCATCGGCCACTTCCGTCACAGCCACGAGGAAACCCCTGACGACTTCGACCGCATCGTCGGGGTCAACCTCAACGGCACGTTCCACATCATCCGCTATGCACTGCCGCACCTGCTCGCCGCCGGTGGCGGATCAATCGTCAACACTGCGTCGACAGCCGGGCTGATGGGCCAACCGTGGAGTGCCGCGTACTGCGCCAGCAAGGGCGGGGTGGTGATGCTGACCAAGGCGCTGGCGACGGAGTACCAACGTAAGAACATCCGCGTCAACGCGGTCGCCCCGGGCGGGACGAACACCAACATCATCCACTCGTTCTCCACTTTCCCCGAGGGCGCCGATCTGCGTGCGCTGGGCAAGGTGAGCAGCCCGATGGAGATGGCCGAGCCCGAGGAGATCGCCGCACTGTTCGCGTTCATCGCCTCGCCGGAGGCCCGCTACATGACCGGCTCGATCGTCGCCATCGACGGCGGCATCACGTGCTGAGGAGGCATCAGCGCGGCATCTGTGACAACCGTGTGGTGGTGGTGACCGGCGCCGGACGCGGGCTCGGCCGGGCGCACGCGCTCGCCTTCGCCGCGCACGGCGCAGCCGTCGTGGTCAACGACGTGGGCGCATCGCTCGGTGGCGACGGCCGCGACGACAGCCCCGCAGCCGACGTGGTTGCGGAGATCACAGCGGCGGGCGGCAGGGCCGTGGTGAACGCGGACGATGTGAGCGACTGGGACGGCGCCGGGCGGATGATCGCCCAGGCGATCGACACCTTCGGCGGGCTCGACACCTTGGTGTGCAACGCCGGAATCGTGCGCGACCGGATGCTCGTGAACATGTCGGTCGACGAGTGGGATGCTGTGGCGCGTGTGCACTTGCGCGGCATGTTCTGCCCGGTGCGCCACGCCACCGATCACTGGCGGGCAATGTCGAAAGCGGGCACGCCGGTCGACGCTCGCATCGTCACCACATCGTCGGGCGCCGGCCTGTTCGGCAGCGTGTCGCAAGCCAACTACTCAGCAGCCAAGGCCGGAATCGCCGCGTTCACGATCGTTGCCGCGGCCGAGCTCGGCCGGTACGGGATTGCCGTCAACGGCATCGCCCCCTCGGCTCGCAGCCGGATGACCGAGGAGGCGTTCGCCGAGATGATGCGCGCCCCCGAGACCGGTTTCGACGCAATGGATCCGGCCAACGTGTCACCGCTGGTGGTGTGGCTCGGCTCCGCGTCGTGCAATGTGTCGGGCCGAATGTTCGAGATCGCCGGCGGGCAGCTGAGCGTGGCCGACGGCTGGCAACACGGTGCGGTGTTCGACAAGGGTGCTGCGTACGACCCGGACGAGATCGGCTCGGTTGTGGCCGACCTCGTCCGCGAATCGCCTTCCCCTGCACCCGTGTACGGAGCATGATCACCGTGGTAGCGGCATTGGTAGCGTGGTCCGGTGGCTGACGAGGTACTGGCAACTGACGGTCGAGTGATCGGCGAGCGGGCGACGGCTACCCGCCAACGATTGCTCGACGCAACGATGGAACTGCTTCGCCGCGACGGTGTGCTCGACCTCAAGGTGGTCGACATCACCCGTGAGGCCGGGGCCGCGCCGGCCACCTTCTACCAATACTTCTCCGACCTCGACGCGGCGATCCTGGCGCTGTCGGAAACGGCGATCGACGATGAGGAACCACTCGTCGAATATTTGATTCCCCCGTGGTCACACGCCGATGATGTGGCGCGCGCCCGCGCATTCGTGGACGCCTACGGCCAGTACTGGAGCGATCATGACGCAGTGCTGATCGTGCGCAACCTCAAAGCCGATGCCGGTGACGCCGATTTCCGGTCGGTACGCAGCCGCGCCAACCTGCTGCTGCTGCGGCGCATGGCCGACATGGTCACCGCCGGCCAGGCCGCCGAACGGGTGCCGGCCACGCTCAACCCATTCGCTGCCGCGGCGGCGATGATGGCCATGCTCGACCGGCTGTTCACCTACCAGAACGAACTGCGCCGTCGCGGCCCATCGAAAGCCGCCCAACGCGAAACGCTCACCGCGATCCTGTTCCAAACCCTCAGCGGAATCCCGTTGTGAAGTCGTTCTGGTCACGTGAATCCGGCTCAGCGCCGGGATTGCGTGACCAGAACGGGTGCGGGATCACATCGGCGGGCCTCCCCA
>JAYURF010000136.1:0-2085 GCA_043756365.1 Acidimicrobiales bacterium | reverse complement strand
CCGGGGCAACAGCGTTGTCCAACCGATGTCCGCCGCTCGCACATGACCACGTTCAACGGTCGAGACGACTCGATCATGTCGCCTGCGGCCAGCCACTACTTCTTCGAACATCTCCCCAACGCCGAGCTACACATCTTCGGCCGCTGCGGGCACTGGACCCAGATCGAACAACCGAACCGCTTCCAAGCAACCTTGGCAAGCTTCCTCAGCACACGGAGCGCTCCATGAATCATCTCGAACTCGGCTACCTCGTGATCGAGACGGACAAGCTCGATGAAACCGCTGCGGTGCTCGCCGACGTGATCGGGTTGATGCCGGGAAGTTCACCCAGCGGCGACCGCGTGTGGCGCAACGACGACCGGGCGCAGCGCGTGGTCCTTCACGACGGACCGGCCAACGACATCACCGCTGTCGGTCTCGCCGCGACCGATGCCGATGCCTCCGCCGATCTGGCCAACCGGATCAGTGCGCTCGGCTACGACGTGGTGCAGGGCACCGTGGCTGAGATCGCGGAACGGCGGGTCGAGACCTTGTGGCACACGATGTCGCCATGGGGAGTACGGATCGAGGTGGTCACCGGCCAAGAGATCGCTGCCGATCCGGTGTCGACCCCGATGATGCCGGGCGGGTTCCTCACCGATTCGATGGGACTCGGCCACGCAGTCTTTTACGTTCCCGACCTTGACGAAGCGCACCGGTTCGTGGTGGACGGACTCGGCTTCGGGCGCAGCGATTCGCTGCATTTCACCCCGGTTCCCGGCGTCGACGTACAGGGCGCGTTCTACCACTGCAATGGCCGCCACCACACATTGGCACTCATCCAGCCCCCGTTCATGCCGCCCACCCATCTGCATCACGTGATGTTCGAGATGAACGATCGAGACGACGTGGGTGCCGCATTCGACCGTGCGTTCGCCGCCGGTGTTCCGCTGCCGAGCGGGCTTGGCCGGCATCCCAACGATCAGATGTTCAGCTTCTACTTGGAGACCCCGACCGGGTTCCAGGTGGAGGTCGGCTACGGCGGGGTGGTCGTCGAGGAGAACTGGGCCAACGACACGGTGTACAGCCAGATCAGCGCCTGGGGTCATCAGCCCGTCACGCGCTGATCAGGCGCTGATCAGGTGATGGGCGGTGCGGGCTCTGGAGTCGGGCTGCCGGTCAGGCGACGGCGGACCGGGAACAGGTCAACTCCGAACTGGCGTCGGATCAACCCCCAGATGCCACCCTGCAACCACAACGCCACAGCGATGGCGACGAGGCCCATTCCGATCAGGTACAGCGTCTGCTGCTCCTCGAACTGGTTGCGTAACACGTAGTACAACACGGCCCCGATGATCGGTCCCTCGATGGTGCCGATCCCGCCGATGACCACGATGAAGATGATCGGTGCCGTCCACAGCACCACGCTGAACGCCCCGCCCGTACCGACGGGCTGCACCCGCAGTTGCTGCAGGTAGTACGGGGCGGCGGCAAGCGCCGTCCAGAATGCGGCGATGATCCACACGATGAAGCGGGTGCGATAGACGTTCACGCCGAGGCCCCGCGCCCCGCCCTCCTCGTCACGGATCGCCTGCATCTGCAGACCGAGCCGCGAGCGGAGCACGAGGTATACCAACAACACTGCACCGATCCCAGCGACCATCGCCAGCCAGTACGTGACGTCTTGGCGCGACTCGATGCTGTACGCGTTGACCTTCAGCGACACGCCGTCACCCGCCCCGAGACTCTTGCGAGTGATGATCACCTTGCTGACGACCTCGGCCAGCACCCATGTGCCAATTGCGAAGTAACTTCCGCGCAACCGGAACGCGATCAGCCCGATCGGCACAGCGAGTCCGGCAACGATCAGGGCGGCGACGCCGACGGAGGCGTACATGTCCTTGCCATGCACGTTGACCAGCGCGACCATCGCGTACGCGCCGAGCCCCATGAACGCCTGTTGCCCGACCGACACCACCCCGGCGAACCCAGCGAGCAGGTTCCACATCTGCGCCAATGCGAGCAAAGTGAACAGCTCGACCATCTTGCGTTGCAGTGACGGCTCACCCCACGACGGCATCAAGGCCAGACCGATCACGCCGATCA
>JAYURF010000135.1:0-5674 GCA_043756365.1 Acidimicrobiales bacterium | reverse complement strand
CGGACTTCACCTCACAGACCAAGGTGTACAGCAGCGGCTCGTTCCGTCCGGTCCGCTTCACCGCAGCCGACATCGCGGCCGACCCAACCGCAACTGTCACCGAGGTGTCCGCCGCCAAGTGAGCCGGCAACGTGTAACTCCGTGTTCGAGGTGTCGTTCCGCGGCGCCCACGAAGCAGCGATGCGAGTATCGTCGCCGCCGGGCACCTACCAGGGGGACGACATGATTCTCGACCGACTCGACATTGATGCAGACCAGTTCGCTGCTGGCACCGGCTGGGAGATCAAGCCGGAAGGGGCGTGCAAGGGCGAGGTGTGCGTGCCGCTGCCCGACGGGTTCGCCCTCGCCGATTGTGCTGATCGGCTCGGTATGGAACTCGTTCACGATTCGGCCGCTGGGCTGTGGGCGCTCGGGCCGGAATCGTTGACCGGTCGGACGCTGGTCACCGCACAGGCACCCGAACTTGTGCTGAACGACCTCGCAGGCAACGAGTTCCGCCTGTCGTCGTTGCGCGGCCAGAAGGTCGTACTTGTCGCGTGGGCACCGTATTGAGGCTGCCGCTACGACCTGCCCGTGTGGCAGGCACTGCGTACCGAACTCCACCCGCTCGGTGTCGAGATCGTGACCGTCTCGTTGGAGCTCAGCGGCCCCGATGCCTCCCGGCCGTTCATCGAAGCGGCCGCCCCCGACCATCCCTCGTTGCTCGATCCCGGCCATCAGCTGTGCTCGCTGTTCGGTGTCGTCAACATCCCGAACGTCGTGTGGATCGACGAAGACGGGATGATCGTTCGCCCGGCCGAGCCAGGTTGGGCAGGCGCGACCGTCTACCCCGAGTCTGTCGTCAAGCTGATCGTGGAGCGCGGCAAGCGACAGGCCGCCGCACGAGCGGAAGCGGGCGACACCACCGAGCGGCCGCCTCTCGCCGCGCTGCTCGCCGGCGGCCAGGACCGCGATAGCTACCCGGACGCAATTCGCGACTGGGCTCGCAACGATGCCGCCAGCCCGTTTGCACTGACATCCGACGAGGTCATCGCTGCCTCGCAACCGCGACCTCCCGAGGTGTCGCAGGCGGCCGCCCATTTCGAACTCGCCAATCATCTGTGGCGGGCCAATGATCGTGACGCCGCGATCGTTCACTTCAATGAATGCCACAGGCTGCAACCGACCAACTGGACCTACAAACGCCAGGCGTGGTCGCTGGTCGGCAACGAGCGCGTCGGCGGCGAACTCGGCCGGTTCACCCAGGTTCCTGCGCCGGGCGAGGAAGCCGACTGGCCATTCGCCTCCAACTTCGACGCCTCAACCGCCGCCCTACAACCCGGCGAGTACTACCCCAAGACGATCTAGCAAAAATCTGCTCGAACGTCCTCGAGCGGGCCGTGGATCAGCGGTAGAAGGGGTTTTCGCCGGTGGTGTGGTCAGTGACGTCTTTGACACGCTCGACTCCGGCGACCTGGTCGACGAGCATGGTTTGAACACCTTCGAGCATCGTCATCCGGCTCATTGAACAGCCCTGGCACCCACCGCCCATCGTGAGGAACGCTGTTCCTTCGCCGTCGTGGCCGAGGTAGGTGACGAATCCACCGTGCGCGGCCAGCGCCGGGTTGACCTCGGTGGACACGACCGCTTCCACCTCGGCGCTCAGCTCATCGTCGCGGGTGAGACCCTCGATCGACGGCAACTGCGGTTTGTTTGGGTTGCGGATGACCAGACCCTGGGTGTCGGTGTGATCGAGCGTTGCCCCTTGCAAGGAATCGACGTCCTTCGCCGGAATGATCACCTTCAGCGAGGTGCCGTCTTCACCAGGGTGGGTGCGCACGTAGTCGGAGACGGCGGCAGTGGTGATGACATCGAAACTGAGGTCGTACCGGAACGCCTCGCCCGGGTCACTGACGATTTCGAGACGCAGCCCCAGACGGTCACCGTCGACTTCCTCACTGCGCATCGTGATCAACTGGGCATGCGCCTCCGACGTGACCGTGATGATCAGCGTGCTGCTCGGCGTGGCGGTATCGGCGGCAAGGGGGCTCACCCGATCAAGGCTACCGGCGCCCCTCGATAGCGGGTCAGTTGCCCCCACCGTTGCATTCGATGCGCTGCCCCGTGACGTAGCCGGAACCGGCGCTGCACAGCCACAACACCACGTTGGCCACATCAATCGGCTGACAAACGCGCCCGAACGGCGACGCCGCATCCAGGGTGCGCAGGTCATCGAGACTGCGATCACCGGTGAACGCCCGTGCCAGCCGAACACCCATGTCGGTCTCGACCAGGCCGGGGGCAACGATGTTGACGTGGATGCCGTGCTTGCGCTCCTCGCGGGCGAGGGTGAATGCCAACGCCTCCATCGCCGCTTTGCCCATGTTGTACGGCGCACCGTTCGCAGCCATCGACGTGGTGGCCACCGACGAGATCATCACCACGTCACCGCGACCGGCGCCCGCACCGGCGCGGGCGCGCATGTACGGCAGGGCGGCCCGGCACAGGTGATGGGGCCCGAACGCGTGGGTGGTGACCACCCGGATCAGTTCCTCCGGGTCGGTGTCGACCACACTGCGACCACGTGACGCGACCCCCGCGTTGCACACCAGCAGGTCGATCCCACCGAAGTCGGCAACAACGGCATCGACCATCGCCTTGCACACATCGGGGTCGTCGACGGAACCCTCATACGCGCGAGCGGCCCCACCGGCCGCCTCGATCGCAGCCACCGTCTCGGCCGCAGCAGCCGCGTCACGGCGGTAGTTGACGGCCACGGCCGCACCCTCGGTAGCCAGCAGTTCGCTGATCGAACGACCGATACCCCGCCCACCCCCCGAGACGAAAGCGATCCGGCCGGCGAGCTGCTTCGACCCCCGCGGTGTCTTTCCGTCCGTCATCTGATGCTCCTGGTTGTTTTCCGAGTCGTGCGTGGCAACCTAGGCGAATGCAACACGAGAGCAAGAAGGCGCTGCTCGTTGCGGCCGCTGGCAGCACGTGAGCATCGATCACCGCCAGGGTGATCGGCCGGCGACCCGGCCACTCGGGTTGTTCGCCCTTGCCGGGGCGGTGCTGTTCTTCAGTTTCGGATCGACGTTCGTCAAGAAGGCGGGCATCCCAGGGCCCACGCTGGCGTTCTGGCGAATGCTGCTCACCTCGATCAGCTGGACCGTCATCTTGGGTGTCACCGAACGGCGCCGCGTCCGGGTCGACGAACTCCGCCGGGCGCTATTGCCCGGCATCGTGTTCGGCCTCAACATCACCGCCTTCTTCACCGCGGTCACCAAGACCAGCGTTGCCAACGCCGAGTTCATCGGCTCGCTCACCCCGCTCGTGCTGGTGCCGGCCGGGGCGCTGCTGTTCAAAGAACGCGTCAACGGGCGAGCGCTGTGGTTCGGGCTCGTGTCGCTGATCGGACTCGCAGTGGTGCTGTTCAACTCACCGTCGACCGGCGCCGCGTCGTGGAGCGGCAACCTGATCGTGGTGTCGGCGATGCTGCTGTGGGCCACCTACTTGCTCACCAGCCGGCGGTTGCGGGCCACCATGAGCGTGCAGGCGATCATGGCTTCGATCATGCCGATCGCGACGATCACGGTGTTGCCGATCACGCTCGTGCGCGGTGAGCTCGACGACCTCACCACCAATTCGCTGCCGTACCTGCTGATCCTCGCCGTGATCACCGGCACCTTTGCCCACGGCTTGATCGTGTATGCGCAACACACCGTGCCGGTGTCGACGATCGGGATCATGCAGGTCGCCCAACCCGCGCTCGCGGTGTGCTGGGCCTACTTGCTGCTCGACCAGGGCCTGCGACCCGTGCAGTTCCTCGGCATGGCGGTCGTGATCGCCGGCCTGCTCGCCGTCGTGGTCACCACCCGCCGAGCCCTCGACCCCGAGGTCACCTAGGGAGTCATCCGAGTGTCGAGCGCTCACCCGGGTGCGCGCTCGACACTCGGATACCCCTCTCCGGACTCGGATGACACGCGTGGACTCGGATGACTCGCGTGGACTCGGTTCATGGGGCCCGGGCCGGGCTAACCAGCGGGAAAAACTGGACGATCGGCGACAGCGACGATGGGCGATAGCGTGCAACGTGCATACACGGGGAGCTCGCAGGACCGGCGGGCTGAGAGGGTGGCCGACCGCCACCGACCCACGAACCTGATCTGGGTAATGCCAGCGGAGGGAGCCATGGGTACCACCACCACCACCATCATCGAAAAGACCGGCACGAACACCGGCACGTGCGCTGTCGTCATCGGCGGCGGGCCGATCACGTCACCGGTCGGCGATCACGATCTCGTCATCGCCGCCGACGGCGGCTACGACGCGGCGCGGTCCGCGGGCGTCGACCCGCATGTGCTCGTCGGCGATCTCGACAGCATCAGCGCAGCGGGGCTGGCGTGGGCCGAAACGCACGGTGTCGACGTGCAGCGCCACGCTGTCGACAAGGACCGCACCGACACCGCTCTGGCGCTCACCGAAGCCGTTGCCTCGGCACCGAACGAGATCGTGCTGTACGGCCCGACAGCGGGTGACCGTCTCGACCATCTCCTCGGAGCGATCATTGCGCTCGGATCACCCGAGCTTGCCTCGACGCGCTCCGTGTCGGCCCACTTCGGCGGTACTGGCGTGCATGTCGTTCACCCCGGCCACACCGTGGAGCTCACCCTCACAACCGGGACCGTGTTCTCGCTGCTGGCGCTGCACGGGCCATGCGCCGGCATCACCGTCAGCGGTGCCCGCTGGGCGCTCAGCGACGCGGTACTGGTGCCGGGTTCCACCGTTGGGATCAGCAACGAAGCTGACGGCACGAGCGTGGTGGTCTCGGTGGCCACCGGGGTGCTCACCGTCATCATCCCCGAGGTGCTGACATGAGCCGAGCCAAGAGCGTCAGCGGGCTGGCATTCGGGCTGGCAGCCGGCTTGGGGCTGGCCATCGCTGCGGCCGGCTGCAACGACTCCGTCGGCCCCGGTTCCGCCTCGCCGGCCACGGCGCCGGTCGTGCTGACGCTGCTTGCCTACGGCTCGTTCCCGGTAGGCGATACCACCCTCAACGAAGCGCTCGACGACTTCGCCACGGGTACCGGCATCGGTGTCAGCGTGATCGCCGCCGGGGATGCAGGGACGATGGCCAGTAAAGCCACGCTCAGCGCCGGGAACCCCGAAGGCGACGTGATGTGGGGTATCGACAACACGCTGCTGTCGCGAGTGCTCGACGCCAACGTGTTCGACCCGTACGAATCCCCTGCGCTGCCCGAGCTCGATTCGGCACTCACCGCCTTGGTTCCCGGCCACGAGGTCACCCCGGTGGATTTTGGCGACGTGTGCGTCAACTACGACATCGCCTGGTTCGCGGCGCGCCAACTCGACCCACCGCGCACATTTGCCGACCTCGCCGACCCGGCCTACCGCGATCTGCTCGTCGTCGAGAACCCGGCCTCGTCGTCAACGGGACTGGCGTTCATGCTCGCCACGATCGCCGAGTTTGGTGCGGGCGAGCAGGACTGGCTCGGCTACTGGGACAGCCTCGTCGCCAACGGTGTCGAAGCCGTCGAGTCGTGGGACATCGCCTACTACGAACGATTCAGCGGATCGAGCGGCGACGGGCCGCGCCCGCTCGTGGTCAGCTACGCCAGTAGCCCACCGGCCGAGGTGCTGTTTGCCGACCCACCCCGCTCCGATGCACCGACCGC
>JAYURF010000134.1:0-5675 GCA_043756365.1 Acidimicrobiales bacterium | reverse complement strand
TGAGGTTCGCCCCGTCGACGTACACCTGGCCGCCGGCATCGTGGACCATCGCGCAGATGTCGGTGATCCGATCCTCGAACACCCCGTGGGTCGACGGGTAGGTGACCATGATCGCTGCGAGTCGATCGCCGCTGGCATCGATCTTAGCCGCAAGGTCGTCGAGGTCGACGTTGCCGGCGGTATCGCAGGCGACCACCGTGACCCTCATCCCCGCCATCACTGCGCTCGCCGCATTGGTGCCGTGAGCGCTCGACGGGATCAAGCACACCGTCCGCTCGGCCTCACCGCGCCTGCGATGGTACGCGCGGATTGCCAGCAGGCCGGCGAACTCGCCCTGGCTCCCGGCATTGGGCTGCAAGCTCACCGCGTCGTAGCCGGTGATGTCGACGAGCATCGCTTCCAGTTGGCCGATCAGGGTGCGATAGCCGACGGTCTCGTCGTCGGGCGCGAACGGATGCACGTCGGCGAACTCTGGCCACGAGATCGGCTGCATCTCGACGGTGGCGTTCAGTTTCATCGTGCACGACCCGAGCGGGATCATGGTCCGGTCGAGCGCTAGGTCCTTGTCGGCCAGCCGACGCAGGTATCGCAGCATCTCGTGCTCGGTGTGATAGCGGGTGAATGCCTCGTGGTGCAGAATCTGGTCGGTGCGGCGCTCGCGAAGGCCATCGGCGGCCCAACTGTCGAGATCGTCAACCAGCCTGGTGTCCTCGAGCCCAGTCCCTGCGAGCCCGGTGTCCTCGATACCGAGCGCGGCCAGAACATCCGTGACGGTGACGAGGCTGCTGGTTTCGTCGAACGAGATGCCCACCGTGGTCTCGTCGACATGACGCAGGTCGTACCCGAGGGTGCGGGCGCGTTCGTGGACGAGTTCGGCATTGGGCACCACGACTTGGATCGTGTCGAACCAGGAGTCGTGCACCAGGTGCACCTTCGACAGTGACGCAGTGCGGGTGATCGCCCCGGCGGCGATCGAGCACAGGCGGTGTGCCCGTTCGGCGATGCGCGCCAACCCGGCCGGGCCATGCCAGCTCGCGTAGAACCCGGCGACGTTGGCCAGCAGCACCTGCGCAGTGCAGATGTTCGAGGTGGCCTTTTCGCGTCGGATGTGCTGCTCGCGGGTCTGGAGCGCGAGCCGAAGTGCCGGCCTGCCGGCGGTGTCGGTGCTGACGCCGACGAGGCGGCCGGGCAACGAGCGCGCCGCCGAGTCGCTCACCGCAATGAACCCGGCGTGGGGCCCACCGAAGCCCATCGGCACGCCGAAGCGTTGCGCCGACCCGACCGCGATGTCGGCCCCGAGTGACGCCGGCGGCGGCATCAGGGTGCACGCGAGCAGATCGGTGGCAACGACGGCGATGCCGCCCTGCTCTTTCACCAACGCGATCGCGCCCCGCCAGTCGCGCAGCGCGCCGCTCGAGGTCGGCAGGCTGAACAGCGCTCCGAAGCACCCGCTGTCGAGCGAATCGACGTCGCCGACGACGAGGTCGATGCCGATCGGTTCCGCTCGGGTGCGCAACACGGCGATCGTCTGCGGGTGCGTGTCGTGATGCACCACGAAACGGTTGCTGGCCGACTTCGATTGCCGGCGGGCCATCGTCATGGATTCGGCGGCGGCGGTCGCCTCGTCGAGCAACGACGCGTTGGCGATCTCGAACCCGGTGAGGTCCGCGACCATGGTCTGGAAGTTCAACAGCGCTTCCAGGCGGCCCTGGCTGATCTCGGGCTGATACGGCGTGTAGGCCGTGTACCACGCCGGGTTTTCCAACACGTTGCGCTGCACCACCGGGGGGGTGATCGTGCCGTAGTAGCCCATCCCGATCAGGCTGGTGCGCGGCCGGTTCATCGAGGCGATGTCGCGCAGTTCGGCAAGCACATCGGGTACGGCCCGTGGCGGTGGAAGGCGCAGCGGGTCGGCTTCGAGGATTGCTGCCGGCATCGCCTCGGCGAGCAACGCGTCGACATCGGCAACCCCGATGAGTGCGAGCATCATCTGCTGCTCGGCTTCCGTCGGACCGATGTGGCGGCGGGTGAAGTCGTCGGCGTCGAGCAACTGGTCGAGCGACGGGCGCGCGCCCGTGGTCGAGGCGGGACGCTGGTTGAGGTGATGGTCGATGCTCATGGGAAGTCTCCAGTGGTCGCCGAAGCGATCGTGTGCCGGTGTACTTCCCCCGCTGTCATCGATGCCTGAGAGCTTCGACCGGCCCGTTTGCACGGGCTGATCTTTCCCCTTCGGCGAACCCGTTCCGTCCCGGCAAAGGGGGCAGATCGTGCTGCTTTCCAGCGACGCCTGGCCGGACGGTCCGTTGGCCTGAGAGATTCCGGGGAGGTTGCTCCTTCGGCGCCACGCCGCTGGCTGCGTCGTGGCTCTCCCGTCCGGTTGGAATGGGCGCACTCTCACCCTACCGTCGGCTGGCCCAGCCACCGGGGATGGCGAACCTTGCCAATCTGGACGCCGGGTGGCCGGATCGCGTTGCGCTCAGGCGCTGGCGAGTGGGGATTCGAGGCGACGGTGCACGGCGCTGCGGATTTGGCTATCGAACGCGCGGATGTGCGCCTCGGTCAACGCTGCGGCACGGTCGCTGTCGCGGCTGCGTAGAGCGTCGAGGATCTCGCGGTGCTCGTCGACGGCATCGGCCATGTCGTCGACGTCTGCGAGGTAGATGTGCCACAACCGGTCGCTTTGGGCGTACATCATGTCGAGGGTGTCGGTGAGGAAACGGTTGTCGGCTGCTTGCCACACGATCTCGTGGCAGTGCTGATCGATCTCGATCAGTTCGCGGGCGTTGGTTGCGGGAACTGCCTGCGCCAGCGCTGCCGCCATCTGCTCCCAGTGCGCAGCTGATCCTCGGGCACATGCCAACCGGGCCGCGTACGGTTCGAGGATCGCCCGGGTTTCGTACAGCAGTGCAAGCTCGGACACATCGATGCCCGACACGTACATGCCCCGGCGGGGGATGACCGTCACGAACTGGTCGCGCACCAAGCGCTGCAGCGCCTCCCGAATGGGTGTGCGGCCCATGTCGAGGCGCGTCTGCAGATCGTCGTCGCGAATGACCGCGCCGGGTGCGAGGTCGAGGCGGACGATCATCTGGCGAATCGCGGCGTAGGCCCGCTCGCTCAGCGACCGGGGCGCTTGGACATGTGGTGCTGTGATATGGTGAAGATATATCAGTCCGGGGCCGAGTGCAAGCCAAGTGCGCCGGACCGCACAACCGCAATTCACGATCCAGGAGAGCACGATGAGCGACACGTCGAGTCAGACCGGCAACCAAACAGTCCCCGAGCGGGCCAAGGTCGTCATCATCGGCGCCGGCATCGTCGGCAACTGCCTGGTCGGCCACCTGAGCCGGCTCGGCTGGACCGACATGGTGCAGATCGACAAGGGGCCGCTGCCCAACCCGGGTGGCTCCACGGGCCACGCGTCGAACTTCATCTTCCCGACCGACCACAACAAAGAGATGGCGTTCCTCACCCTCGACAGTCAGAACCAGTACATCGACCACGATCTGAACAACACCTGCGGCGGCATCGAGGTGGCCCGCAAGCCAGAGCGGATGGAGGAGTTCAACCGGCGGATGACCTCGTCCAAGGCATGGGGCATCGATTCTCGCCTGGTGACCCCGGCCGAGATCAAAGACCTCGTCCCGTTCATCAACGAAGAGATCCTGCTCGGCGGGTTCTACACACCGAGCGTCTCATGTGTCGACTCGCTCGAAACCGGTACGAGGATGCGCAACGAGGCCGTCGATAACGGTGTGCTGCAAGTGTTCGCCAGTACCGAGGTGCTCGACGTGGAGACCACCGACGGGCCCGGTGGCCCGGTGGTGTCCGCCGTCGTCACTGATCGGGGCCGGATCGAAGCCGAGTACGTCGTGATCGCCTGTGGTGTGTGGAGCCCGCGCATCGCCAAGATGGCCGGCGCGATCATTCCGCTCACCCCGGCCGTGCACCAGATGGCCGATGTCGGCCCGATCGACATCTTGCAGCAGTCGGGTTCCGAGGTCGCCTACCCGATCGTGCGCGACATGGACACGTTCTGCTACGAGCGCCAGTCGGCCGGATCGATGGAGGTGGGCAGCTACGCCCACCGGCCGATCTTCATGCACCCCGACGACATCCCCTCCAACGAGGAATCGGCGCTCACTGCCACCGAGCTCCCCTTCACTGCCGACGATTTCGACCAGCAGTTCGAAGAGGCGATCGAGCTGATGGACATGCTCGGCGACGCCGAGATCCGCTACGCGATCAACGGTCTGCTGAGCCTCACCCCCGACGCCAACCCGGTGCTCGGCGAGACGGTGGAGGTGCGCAACCTGTGGAGCGCGGCGGCGGTGTGGATCAAGGAGGGCCCCGGCATCGCTCAGCTTGTCGCCGAGTGGATGACCTACGGCTACCCGCACATGTGCGACCCGCATGGCAGCGACATCAGCCGGTTCTACCCGCACGAAAAGACCGAGCACCACATCAACGCTCGATGCGCCGAGCACTTCAACAAGACGTACGGAATCGTCCACCCACGCGAGCAGTGGGCCAGCCAGCGAGGCATGCGCCGCAGCCCGTTCTACGCCCGCGAGGAAGCCCTCGGCGCGGTGTTCTTCGACGCTCGCGGCTGGGAGCGGCCGCAGTGGTACGAATCCAACGCGAAGCTGATGGAGCGCTACCCGGAGGCATGCCAGCCGCGCGAGCACGAATGGGATGCGCGCTGGTGGAGCCCGATCACCAACGCCGAGCACCTGGCGATGCGCGACAGCGTCGGCATGGTCGACCTCACTGCGTTCAACGAGTTCGACATCACCGGCCCACGGGCGATGGACTACCTGCAGTACATGTGCGTCAACAACGTCGATGTTGCCGTCGGCCGCTCGGTGTACACGCCGCTGCTCACACCTCACGGCGGGTTCCGTGGCGACCTCACCATTCAGCGCCTCGGCGCGCAGCACTACCGCATCATCACCGGCGCCTTTGACGGCGGTCGCGACAACTACTGGTTTCGCAAGCACATGGCCGAGTTCGACAACGGTGCCGGCGAGGTCACCTTCACCGACCGCTCACAGGGCATCTGCACCCTCGGGGTGTGGGGCCCCAACGCGGAGGCGACGATGGCCAGGATCGTCACCGATCAATCCAAGCCCTACGACGTCTCGCAAGCCGGGTTCCCGTATGGCGCGGTGCGCGAGGTGCTGATCGACGGGGTCCCGTGCATCATGTTCCGGATCAGCTACGTCGGCGAGAACGGCTGGGAGATCTACACCAACATGGAGCACGGGTTGCGCCTGTGGGACACCGTTGCCGCAGCCGGTGAGGAGTTCGGCATCGTACCCGTGGGCATCGGCGTGTACGCGGTGACTGGCCGGATCGAAAAGGGCTATCGCCTGATGGCCGCCGAACTGGAGAGCGAGTACAACCCGGTCGAGGCCGGGCTTGCCCGCCCGAAGGTGAAGGCCGCTGATTTCATCGGCAAAGCCGCGTACCTCGCTGCCCGCGACGAGCCCGCAGTTGCGGTGATGTGCACGCTGTCGATGGATTCCCACACCGACGCGGCGGGCATCAAGCGCTACCCGACCGGGGGCAACGAACCGATCCTCACCCTCGACGGCGAGCGGATCCTCGATGCCAAGGGCCGTGTCTCACGGGTCACCACCGCCGGTGCCGCTCCGTCGCTCGGCACCTACCTG
>JAYURF010000133.1:0-5690 GCA_043756365.1 Acidimicrobiales bacterium | reverse complement strand
CCTCGGAGTACAGGAACCGCTCGGCACTCCCGTCGGCGTCGAGGTCCCAACCGAGCATCTGGCCGGGCCCGTCGCAGGCCTCCACGATCACGGCTCCTGATCCGTCTGCGAACAGAATGGCGGTGTTGCGGTCGGTCCAGTCCGTGATCCGGGCCAGCGTGTCGGTGCCGATGCACAACACGTTGCGCGCACCCATGGCGATCAGCCCGTGCGCCATCACCAATCCGTACATGAACCCGGAGCAGGCCGCGTTCACGTCGAAGGCGCCACACTTCAAGCCCAGTTCGTTGGCCACCCCGGGGGCGCTAGCCGGTACGACGCGGTCGGGTGTGGTGGTGGCGAGCACGACAGCGTCGATGGATGACGAATCGACACCGGACATCTCGAGCGCCTTACGGCCACTCTCGACGGACAGATCGGTGGTGGTGCCGCCGACGTGGCGTTGGTGGATGCCGGTTCGGTCCACGATCCAGTCGTGTGACGTCTCGAACATCTGCTCAAGGTCGTAGTTGGTGAGCACCTTCGGGGGTAACGCAGTGCCCCAGCCGGTGATGATTCCGCCACGAATTCCATCGGGAGTCTTGGGCATGTCAGACCGTCCTCAGCCAGGCGATCGGTTGGCGCAGCGTGACCCGCTCGCCGGGGACCGCGATGTAGCTCTGCAGCACGCCGTCGAAGGCCGAGCGGACTTCGGTGTCGCCGATGTGGCCGATGACCGTGCCGACGTTGATGGGGGAGTGATCGGCGATGTCGACCGGTTCGAACACGCCGGCCGCGGGACTGACCACGAGCCGCTCGGCGGCGAAGAGGTGTTCCCCCTCATGTAACGGCGCGGTGGACGGTGGCGTCGAGCGCACCCAGTCAAGCAGCTTGTCCAAATCCTCTGGGGTGGAAATCGACAACGTTCGCACTGCGTCGACGGTTCGCTTGGCCATGCCGGTGAGCACGGCGCCGGGCCCGAGTTCGACGAAATCGGTCACGCCAAGCGACGACAGCGTGAGCAGGCAGTGCTTCCAGCGAACGGGACTGCTGAGCTGCGCGGAGAGCAGGCTCGACCAATCGGCTCCATTGTCGTGGGCGAGCGCATCGACGTTGGACACCACCGGCACATCGATGTCTCGAGGGCACGCTTGGGCGATGGCCTTGCGCAGCCGGTCGCGGGCGGGTGCCATGTATGGCGTGTGGAACGCTCCGGCGACCTGGAGGGCCATCACTTTCTTGGCCCCGAGATCTTTGGCCTCGACCGAGGCTTTGGCCACGCCCTCGGGCGACCCGGCGATGACAACCTGGCCGGGGGCGTTGAAGTTGGCGACCCACACGTCGCTATCGGCACGGCGGCAGGCAACCTCGACGAGGTCGTCGTCAAGTCCGAGCACGGCGGCCATGGTTCCGGGGTTGTCGTGTCCCGCCTCGTGCATTGCGTCGGCACGCTCGCAAACCAGGCGCACGCCTTCGTCGAAGCCGAGCGCACCCGTTGCGGTGAGGGCGGTGTACTCGCCGAGGCTGTGGCCGGCGCAGAAGCTGGGCTCTACGCCGAGACGCTCGACCGCATCGAGCACGATCAGGCTGGAGACGAACGTGGTCAATTGCGCGTTGCGGGTGTCTTTCAACTCGTCGGCGTCGGCATCGAGCAGCAACCGCGCCACGTCGCGATCGGAAACCTGCGACGCCTCGTCGACAAGCTCCCAACTCTCGTGGTCGACCCAGGGTCGGCCCATGCCCGGCCGTTGTGATCCCTGACCGGGGAAGGTGAATGCAAGCATGGTGCTCGGCGGTGCTCCTCGTGCGGGTTGACTCCCGTGGCCAACCTTAGACGCGTCGTACGGGCTGGTCCTCGCTTACTGGCGGGTAACCGAAGTCGTGTCGTGAACGGCTCGACCCCGGCTATCGTGTCGCCGTCACTCGCCCGAGTGGCGGAATGGCAGACGCGACGGACTCAAAATCCGTTGTCCGAAAGGGCGTGTGGGTTCGAGTCCCACCTCGGGCACCGAATCCACCTGGTCGCCGGGACGTCGTGTGCGCTCAGTAGCTCTGGGAGCTACTCAGCGCACAAGTACTCCGAGCGACGCGCACGCGACGTCAGGATGGGGTGATGGGTAACTCGTCGACGGAGAGGGGGAGGCGGATCCGCCAGCTGGGATAGACGTTGGTGCCGGGCAGGTTCGGTTGTTGTACGGCTGCGGCAAGGTCGTCGGTGCTCAGCAGGCGCAACCGTGCCGGCGAGTTGAGCAACGCATCGTGCGCGGCGTCGATCGCTTGTTGCGCCGTTGACGCATCTGGCGCGACGGCTGTCAACCGGGCACGCTCGGGGTCGCCTTCCGGTCGGTCAAACATCGTGGCAATCGTCGGCAAGTCGTGGGTTGTGATCGTCGCCAACGATGCTGTCGGCCACTGCGATGGGGGATCGGGCTCGAACCACAGCACCTTCGTGCACCCGATGTTGCGCGCCGCGAGCATGGCTCGAACCTCGGGCTCGACGGTGCCGAGGTCCTCGCCGATCACGAACGCGTCGGCCCGAGTCGCCTCGAGGCACAGGATTGCCAAAAGCTCTTCGGCTGGGAAGCGAACGTATGCACCGGTTCGTGGAATGGCGATCTCGATGGGGTGGGCGAGGGGAATCCAGTACTGTCGGAACAGGCCCATCACATGGTCGATGCGCAACCCGGCGACGCCCCGGAACGCGGCCCGCAACGTGTCGATGAAGGGCTGATAGCCGGCGGCCCTCAGCTTCCACGGCACGAACGGGGGGATGCCCCAGTCCTGCCCGGCAGCGTTGAACGGATCGGGGGGCGCTCCGATGCGCACCCCGTCGGCAAGGATGTGCCGGTACTCGTACGCATCGGCACCGTTGGGTGCGAAGCCGATCGCCAGGTCTCCGATGAGTGAGATCCCGGTCGCGGCGATGGCGGCGAGTTGTTCGTCGAAGGTGAGCTGCAACCACTCGTGGAACCTGGCGCGGTGCAGCAACTCCGGATCGTTGCGACCGTTGCCGAGCGTTTCGGGCCAGAGCGCCCAGTCGTCGCGCAGCGTGTCGCACCACGCGTTCCAGATCGAAACTGAGCTGGGATCGGGTGGGTCCTCGACTGCATCGAACTCTGCTTCGAGCACTGATCGCTTGGCGATCCACACATCGTCGTGGGAGATCAGATGCCCGGGATCGCAGCGCAAGCTGGCAGGCACCGGTGCATCTATGCCGAGCAGCATCGGGTTTCGGGTCCTGCGCGAGCTCGGATAGTACGGGCTTGGCTCCTGCGGCAGCGTCGGAGCTGGTTGGTGCAGCGGGCTCATCATCAGCGCGGTGCCACCCGCGTTCACGATTCGTTGCGCCAACCTGCGCAGATCGCGCAAATCGCCGATGCCCCAGGAGCGATCACTCCACAGTGCGTAGATCTGCGCCGCCGCTCCCCATCCCTTCGGCAACGGTGGGCAGGTTGACGGGTGAACGATCAACTGCGTGGCCGGCCCGCCGTCGACCGGAACGAGGTGGTGATACCCGAGCGGCAGGTCGTGCGGCAGGCGGGTGACGGGTGGGCACAGGTCTCGGTCGGCTGCGGAGCCGCCTTCGACGACGATCCGGCACGGCCCCCACAGGTCGTGGCCGGTGCCCTGCTCGACGAACCACATCCGCGGGACCTCACCGAGCTCACCCATCGCCACGCGCAACCTGGCTCGGGTTTCATCCGACGTCGAGTGCCACGTGCCATCGAGGTCGTGGTACCCGTCGGTGATGCCCCACTGGTCGTCCACCTCGCCATTCTGTCGGCATGGGCCGGCCCGGCGCGGGACCAATCGCTGATCCCTACACTCGGCGGCGGTGAGCAAGCGGACGATCGAGCGAAAGTTGCGGCGCAACTCCGATCGGCTGCGCGCGCTGCGCGACGACTTGCGTGTGGTCGACACCCAGCTCGCCCAACTCGCCGACGAAGCGGGTGACTGGCAGATCCGGGCGCTCGTGGCGGATTCGCCAGGTGCCGACGTCGAGCATCGCCATGCCCAAGCGCATGCAGACGCGATGACCGGCCATCGTCAACATGTCCTCGCCTCAATCGCCGCGCTCGAACAACGCCAGGACCAGCTCCTCGACGAGATGTCGCGGTCCTGACAGGCGGTCCTGACGCTCCCGCGCCGATCGGGCTCCGTGTCATGCTTGAATGTCGGCGGGCTCGACGTGAAAGGACACCATTCGTGACCATCCGCGTGGTGATTGCAGAAGACGAAGCCATCATCCGGCTGGATCTCAAGGAATCTCTGGAGGAAGAAGGCTACGAGGTCGTCGGCGAGGCCGGCCGGGGGGATCACGCGATCGAACTGGTTCGCTCGCTGCGTCCAGATCTGGCCATCCTCGACATCAAGATGCCAGGCGTCGACGGGCTCACCGCAGCGCGGACGATCGCCTCGGAACGAATCTGCGCGGTGCTCATGCTCACCGCGTTCAGTCAACGCGAGATCATCGAAGAGGCTCGCGACGCTGGCGCGCTCGCCTATCTCGTCAAGCCCTTTCAGAAACACGACCTCATCCCCGCGATGGAGGTGGCGATCGGCCGCTTCCGTGAGCTGCAAACCCTCGATGGCGAAGTCGACGCGCTCGGCGAGCAGCTCGAGGCGCGCAAGGTTCTCGACCGGGCCAAGGGTGTGTTGATGGACGAGTGTGGGTTCCGCGAGCACGAGGCGTTCACGTTCATCCAACGCAACGCCATGAGCCAGCGCAGCCGGATGCGCGACGTGGCCGACCAGATCATCGCCGGCACGCTCCGTCCATGATCGCCCGCCCATGACCGCCCGTCCATGAAGCTGCTCCTGCTGGACGGCAACTCGCTCACCTACCGGGCGTTTTTTGCCCTGCCGACCGATATGGCCACGGCCAGCGGGCAGGTGACGAACGCGGTGTTCGGGTTCACCTCGATGCTGATCAACTTGTTGAAGGACCACCAGCCCGACGGCATCGTGGTGGCCTTCGACAGGCCGGAGCCCACCTTCCGCCACGAGATGCACGTCGAGTACAAGGCCCAGCGCGAGGCCGCGCCCGACATCCTGCGCCAGCAGATGGGGCTCGTCCGCCAGGTGCTCGAAGCGCTGCGGATCACGGTGCTTGAACTGGCCGGGTGGGAGGCCGACGACATCATCGCCACGATCAGCCTCCAGGCCACCCACGACGGCCACGACATCATCATCGTCACCGGAGACCGCGACAGCTACCAGCTCGTCAAGGACCCGCACGTGAAGGTGCTCTACAACCGCCGCGGCGTCAGCGACTACGCCTTCTACGACGAGGCCGGGATCGCCCAACGAACCGGTGTGACTCCTGCCCAGTACGTCGATTACGCGGCACTCCGCGGCGATCCGAGCGACAACCTGCCCGGCGTCCCGGGGGTGGGCGAGAAGACCGCCGCCAAGCTGATCAACACCTTCGGCGACCTCGACGGCATCTTCGCCAACGTTGATTCGCAGACCCCGAAGTTGCGCGAGTCGCTGATCGCCAACGAGGCCCGGGCCCGTCTGAACCGGGAACTGATGGTGCTGCGCGGCGATGCTCCGGTGGTAGTCGATCTCGGCGCGCTGACTGTCGATCCCGACCAGCCCGAGGTTCGCCGGCTGTTCGATTTCCTCGAGTTCAAATCGCTCTACGACCGGTTGTACGACGCGCTTGGTGCGGCGGGCAGCGTGCCGGCCATGCCATCCGGTGAGGTGCT
>JAYURF010000132.1:0-2095 GCA_043756365.1 Acidimicrobiales bacterium | reverse complement strand
CGCTCCTCGGATTGTCCGATGAACCGTGGGCGATTCCCATCGTGTCTCGGGTCGCCGAGGAGCGGGCGGTGGTGGCGGAGCGCCGGGTCCGATCGCTCATAGCGCTGGGCCGGAAATCCGATGCCATCGTCGCCGCGGAGCGGCTTGCGGCAGTCGATCCCTGGCGGGAGTCGTCTGCGACCGTGCTCATCGAGGCGCTCGCGCAGGTTGGCCGTGTCCCCGAAGCGCTCCGCGTCTCGGCCGCGTTCCGAGAACGTCACATCGAACGGTCGGGTCTGTCCCCGTCGGCCCATTTCGCCGATGTGGTGCAGCGCATCGTTACCGCCGACGCTGGTGCGGAGCGCGCGTCGCCGACGCTTCCCGTGTACACCACCGGGTGCATAGGACGTACGGAGGAGATCGCCGAGTTGGTGGCGCTTCTCGCCGAGGAGCGGATCGTCACGGTCTGGGGGCCGGGCGGGATCGGCAAGACCCGCCTCGCGGTGGCCGTCGCCGAACGTCTCGTGAACGAGTTTGTGGTCGTGTTCGCAGACCTGTCGGAGACCGCGGAGGATGAGCGGGTCATCCAGGTGATCGGGGCAGCCTCAGGAGCTGCGGGCGACGCATCGGTCGAGGCCGTGACGCGTTGTCTCGACGGGCGCCAGACGCTCCTGCTCCTGGACACGGCCGAGCACGTCGTGGCGCCGGTGGCGCGCATAGTCCGCCGCCTGGTCACGCGTTGCCCGCATCTTCGCCTACTCATCACGAGCAGGGAGCGCCTCGAACTGCCTGGCGAGGTCACGTTCGAAGTTGCGCCGCTCGGCAGTGCGGGTGTCGCTCTGTTCGCGCAGCGAGCGGCGGCGGCGCGCCGCGGCTTTCGGCTCGACGCCGTGCTCACGCCGATTGTGGCGTCGATCTGTGACCGCCTCGATGGTCTACCGCTCGCCATCGAACTCGCCGCCGCCCAGGTTGGATGGCGCAGTCCGAACTCGATCCTTGCTGCGCTCGCAGCACCACTTGATGCCCTTGACGGACCGGATTCCGAAGACGTTCGACGGACCCGTCTCGGAGCGACAATCGACTGGTCGTGGGGACTTCTTCGTGCCGACGAGCAGGCGCTCCTCGGCCGCTTCGCGGCATTTGCCGCCCCCTTCCCGCTTGACGCCGCCCAGGCCGTCATCGATGGCGACGATTCCGCGGTCGCCCACCGGCTCGCCGAACTTGTTCGGAAGTCGATGGTGTCGGTGGTCGACACCGACGCACCGGAGATGCGCTATCGCCTGCTCGACACCGTTCGAGCGTTCGTTCACCGCCGCACCGCCGCCGCCGGCGATGACGTAGCTGCCCTTTCCGCTGTTGTTCGATGGGCCGAGCAGCAACTCGTCGAAATCCTCGCGCACACTCGCTCCGGCGACGAGGACGTTGCCGCAGTGCTCCGACGAAAGCATCGGGCCAACATCGTCGGAGCCCTCGACAGCGCCATCCGTCAGGGGATGACGGACGAGGTGATGCGGTGCATGCCGGCGATCGCCGAGATCGGATGGCTCGCGGTGATCCGCTCGACGGAGCGAGTCTCTGCGCTCCATGGGTGGGAAGAACATCCTGCAGCGGCGTACCTGTGTTTGTTGCGTTGCATGGAACTTCACGACGTCGACCGGGTCAGGAAGGCCGCCGACATCGTCGAATCGGCGGGGCTTCCACCACACCTGTGCGCGAGGGCGCGTTCGAGCGCCGTGCAAGCTGCTCGGTACCTCGGGGTCGACAGTACGGACGACCTCGACCGACTCAGGTGTATCGCTGCAGCCGACAGCGATCCTCGCACCGCTTGGGCTCGTGCATACGGTGAGTGCTGGGCCCATCCGGTCGGAAGTCCTGAGGTTCGAACGTGGTCGTTGCGCGGCGCGCAGATCGCACGTGCGGCGCGACGACCGGCACTCGCCACCATCTCCGAATACATGGCCATGCAGGTTCGCATCGGCCCGGAGCACGCTGACGAATACCGTCGGCTCTACGCCGAGTTCGCCCGGTTCGGCATGGGCTTCTACATGGAGCTCTGCCGCTCCGTGCTCGACTACGCCGACCTAGGATCGCGATCGGTCGACGGTTGGCTCGCCCA
>JAYURF010000131.1:0-2097 GCA_043756365.1 Acidimicrobiales bacterium | reverse complement strand
GCCTGTGCTGCCGCGGCGACAAGAGCTTCGAGGCTTCGTCTGGCGAGATCACGATTTGCGTAGCGCGCGGCGATGACCTCGCCCTGTTCGGTGAGGCGCAATGCACCGTCGACGGCGCCAGGCGGTTGCGCGACGATCGCGTCGTAGCTCGGCCCGCCGCCGCGCCCGACGGTTCCGCCACGCCCGTGGAAGAAGCGGAGCCGTACGTCCGCCACTCGGCACACCTCGATCAGCTCAACCTGGGCCCTGTAGAGCGCCCAGTTGGCGGCGAGGTAGCCGCCGTCTTTGTTGCTATCGGAGTAGCCAAGCATCACCTCTTGAGTGCCGTTGCGCGACCGGCGGATCCAATCGAGGTACTCCGGTATGGCGAACAAAGCGGCCATGGTTGCGGCGGCGCCGGCGAGGTCGTCGATGGTTTCGAACAGCGGCACGATGTCGATCCCGAGTCGGCCGTCGCTGCCCGGACGAAGCAGATCAACCTCGCGCAACAGCACCGCCACCTCGAACACGTCACTGACCGACTGGCACTTGGAAATCACGTAGTGGCCGATGCTCCGGCTACCCAAGCGGTCGATCGCGTGGGCAGCAGTTCGGAGGATGTCGAGCTCGGATCGGGTCACATCGCTGTAGGTGACGCTGGGGCTGCCGAGCGGGCGAACGGTTGCGAGTTCGCGGCGGAGCACATCCACCTTGGCGGCCTCGTCCAGGCCGACGTAGTCGGCGACGACGCCAACGGCGCGGAACAGCTCATCGACCACGTGCAGGTGGATGTCACTGTTCTGCCGCAGGTCGAGGGTGCACAGGTGGAACCCGAAGATCGCGACCGACGAGCGCGCGATGTCGACCGACGCCTCGGCGAGCGCCCCGGCACCATGCGAACGCAATGAATCAGCGACCACATCGAGATCGCCGACAAGCTCGTCCGGTCGGAGGTACGGCTCCGCCGCGCCGCCGGCGACTCGCCCGATCGCCGACGGAATCGTCTGTCCGGGATCGGCTATCAGCGCTGCCGCCGTCGCTGCGAGCCGGGCGTGCATGCCACGCAGCGCACGGCGGTACGGCTCATCGGCACGAAACGGCGAGTCGTCTCCCGACGCGTCGGCAAGGCTCGACAACTCCCGGGTCGGCGAGATCAGTCGCGAGGACATCGACAGGTCGAGCGACAGTTGGAACAGACCTGCGAGGTGATGGGCGATCGCCGTTGACGCCTGGAGGTCGACGGCCATCCGGACGACGTCGGCGGTCACGAAGGGGTTGCCATCGCGGTCGCCGCCGATCCAGGAGCCCATTCGGATCACGGGCTGAAGGTGCGGTGCCGCGCCTGCGGGATCGCCGCCAAGGAGATCGCGGGCCGTCCGCTCGATGGCAAGTTGCAGTGCGGGGATCTCGTCGAACAGCGTGAGCTGGTAGTACCGCAGGGCTTCGGCGATCTCGTCTCGAAGCCGCAGCTTGGACAGGCGCAGCAACGCCGTCTGCCACAGGGTCAGGACCAGCCGCCGCAGCTCGGCCGTCCATGCGTGTGCTTCCCGGGCGTCCATGCTGGTTCGGTCGCGGAGCTGCAACAGCTCACCGATTCGCCGTTGGGCATCGACGATCGTCTTTCGCCGCACCTCGGTGGGATGCGCGGTGAGGACCGGGCTGACCTCGATGTGGGACAAGGTGTCGACGATCTGCGCGGGGTCGAGGCCACCGGCACCAAGGACGTCGACGGCGTACTCGAGGCTGCCAGGTTGCGGTGGCGAGTCGATCGAGCGATGGTGCCGTCGGCGACGCGCATGGTGCACGTCCTCGGCGATGTTGGCCAAGAGCGAGAACCACCCGAACGCGCGGATGATGTGCACGGCGACATCGACATCGACGTCAACGAGCAGCGCGTCCAGGCCGGCGATATCGCCGTACCCGTCAGCGCGTCGCCGGCCGACCGTGAGGCGACGAACACGTTCGATCAGATCGAACGTGTGATGGCCCACCTGATCCGCGATCACCTCGCCAAGCAGTTGTCCGAGCAGGCGGATATCGGCATCGAGGGCATCATCGGGACTCGGCGTCCGGGTGGTTTGGGCGGCGGTCACCCGCTCATTCTGCCCCTGCCCGACC
>JAYURF010000130.1:0-5703 GCA_043756365.1 Acidimicrobiales bacterium | reverse complement strand
GCGCGATGTCTGCCGGTTTAACCGGCACCAATCTTGACGCGTTCCGGCATTCGCTCGAGCGTCTCCATCCGCTCGACTACCTGTCTGACGGTTACTACGGTCGATGGCTGGCGTGCGCTGAGTTGCTCTTGGTCGACCATGGGGTCTTGCCGGAGGGCGCGGTCGATGCGAGGGCACGGAACATGCTCGGCACGAACGTTCCCGAGCCCACCGAGACGTCCGGTGAGAAGCCGCAGTACGAACGGAATGGAGGCGGGTCGCTCCGCCAGCTCGACGATCCGCCCACGTTTGCGGTGGGTGATCGGGTGCTCGCCAAGGATATGTATCGACGCGGTCACCATCGGATGCCGGCCTACGTGCGTGGCCATGTCGGCACGATTGTCGCTGTGAGGCCTGCTGCGGTCCTGCCCGATTCGACGGCGCACTTCGTCGCCGAGGATGCGCAACACGTCTACACCGTCGAGTTTTCGTCGACCGTTCTCTGGGGCCCAGACGCTGAGCCCTCGACGCTTCACATCGACCTGTTCGAAAGCTACATGGAGGCCGCCTCGTGACCGCACATCCACATCCTGACGATCGGGCTCCTGCGCCGATTCGGGCCGCGGCGCTCGAAGCGCTTCTCACCGAGAAGGGTCTCGTCAACGCCGGTGGTCTCGACGGGCTCATCAATCGCTTTGTCAATGACGTCGGTCCGATGAACGGCGCCAAGGTCGTCGCCAGGGCGTGGACCGACCCGGACTACAAGGAGCGCCTGCTCGCGGACGGTACGGCGGCGGTCGGCGAGTTCGGCTTCTCGGGGCCGCAGGGCGAGCACATCGTGGTCGTCGAGAACTCCGATCAGCAGCACAACGTGGTGGTGTGCACGTTGTGTTCGTGCTATCCGTGGCCGCTCCTGGGTTTGCCGCCGAGTTGGTACAAAGACCCTGCCTATCGCTCGCGTATCGTTCGCGAGCCGCGTGCCGTCTTGTCGGAAATGGGTCTGAACCTCGACGACGGGGTGAGCGTGACGGTGTGGGACTCGAGTGCCGAGAACCGGTACTTCATCCTGCCGCAGCGTCCTTCCGGTACCGAGGGTATGACGGAGGAGGACCTCGCGTCGCTCGTCACCCGTGAGTCGATGGTCGGGGTTGCGGCCGTCGGGGCGCCCACGTGATCGAGAGCGTCGACCTCGAGCGACATTTCGACCTCGAGCGACATTTCGACCTCGACGGTCCGGCAGCGGCGCCCCGCAGTAACGGCGAACTCGTCTTCCAGTCTCCCTGGGAAAGCCGCGCGTTCGGCATCGCTCTGGCGTTGGTCGATCAGGGCCTCTTCACCCTGACCGACTTCCAGGCCGAACTCATCACGGCGATCGCCGAATGGGAGGCGCTCGGTCGATCCAACGACGACTATCAGTACTACGAGTGCTGGCTGGTTGCCCTCGAGCGTCTGGTGGCGCGTTCGACCCCGGTGGGGTTGAGCGACATCGAGCGGCGTTCGGCGGAGTACCTGGCCCGTCCGGCGGGTCACGACCACGACCACGCTCATGAGCATGCTCATGGCCATCACTGATCACGGCACCTCGGCGTGACGGCCGACGACGTCATTAACGAGCGCTCGGTCTCGGGTGTTTGGCGCGGCGGGATGGCCTGCGATGTCACGGCCGGCGAGTTCACCGTGCGCGTCGACGAACCGGAGTCGGTTCCCGGCGGCTCGAACACAGGCCCGCAACCGACCGAGGTGTTCCTCGCATCGATTGCGTCCTGTTTCACGCTTGCGCTGGCCTATTCGGCCGGAAAGCGGTCGCTCGAACTCGACGGCATCGAGGTCGGTGTCACCGGTGTGTACGACGGCCCGTCGTTTAGCGCGATCCGAATCGCAGCATCGATCGGATGCGATATCGACGAACTCGACCGTCTGGTCACCGCGGCCGAGCGCGTCTGCTACGTCACGAACACAATTCGCGGTGGGGTGCCGATCGAGATTGCCGCAACGTCGACGCGACGTTCCTGATCGGAGCGGGGCGGCTGGCGCAGTCGTGCAGCGTCACCGCATTGCTCTCGTGGGTCCGCGCTTGACGGACGGCGCGGAGACGTTTAGTTTCCGATATGCACATTTCGTATCAGACAGGCAGTGGTTGCCAGATCAATGACCAGCGCGGCTCGAAAGTCGCGAGAGGAGATCAGTGTGAAGATTGTCGTAATCGGTGGAGGCGCCGCCGGACTCGGCGCTGCAGGTGCCGCCAAGGGAGCCAACCCCGAAGCGGAGATGGTGCTCTACACCGAGTTCGAAGACGTGGCATACAGCCCGTGCGGGATCCCGTTCGTCCACGGCAAGGAGATCGAGTCGTTCGACACGTTGTTCTTGGCGAGCAAGGAGCAGTACGTGAAGTCGGGGATCGATGTTCGTTATGAGACCACGGTCAATTCGATCGACCCGAAGAAGAAGACGATCTCCGTCGAAGGTGAAGGCGATGTCAGCTACGACAAACTGATCTTGGCAACCGGTTGGTTGTACGGAGACCCAGGGCTGCCGGGGAGCGACCTCGAGGGCCTGTACCGAGTGAAGAACATCCGTCGCGCCATGGAGTGGGACAAGGCGATCGACGAGGCGAAGTCGGCCGTCATCGTCGAGTCGGGATTCATCGCCATGGAGATGACCTCCGCACTTCGCCACCGCGGACTCGAGGTGACCTTGGTCGACCCCGGCCCCTATCCGATGTCCGACGTCGCTGACCCCGAGATCGTCGAGCCCGTGCGCCTCCAATGGGAGGAGATGGGGGTTGACATGCAGTGGGGCAACTCGGTGACCGCTTACCGGGGCAACGGCCGCCTCACGCACGTCGAGACCGAGAAGGGTGACGTCGCGGCCGACATCGCGATCATCGGTACCCACAAGGTGCCCAACAACGCGCTCGCCAAAGCCGCCGGTATCAAGCTGGGAAGCACGGGCGGCATCATCGTCGATTCGCATATGCGGACATCGGTTGACGACATCTTCGCCGCCGGCGACTGCACGGAGATTCCCCACGGCGTCTCGAATGTTCCACTGCAGGGCCTGTCAGGGAGCCACGCCTACGCCCAGGGCAAGACCGCCGGAATCAACGCCGGTGGTGCCGAGCGTGAGTATCGCTCGGTCTATGTGCCTTGGGGCATGCTCGCAGGCGAGTGGATGCTCGGTGGTGTCTCGTTCGGCGAAGTGACCGCTTCCGCACTCGGTCTGAAGTTCGTCACCGGTGTCGCGACCGGAATCACGCGTGCGCGGTACTACCCGGGCGTCAAGCCGATCACCGTCAAGCTCCTCGCCGATCCGAAATCACACAAGTTGCTCGGGGCGCAGATGGTCGGCGGCGAGGGCATCAAGGAGCGGGCCGACTTCCTGGCGATGATGACCCGCACCGGCATCACGGTCGACCAGATCGCCACCATGGAGAACGTTTACTCCCCGGCCATCGGAGCGCTGAACGAGCCCATCGCCGTGGCGGCGCAGAACCTGCTCGCGAAGCTGTGAGGTAACGATGAGCTTTCCTCAATGGCTTCGCTCGAACTCTGAGCGCTACCTCCTGCAAGACAGTCAGGCGCGGATCTCAAAGCGCACGGGTAGTCCCATGCCTGCTCCGCCGAGAACGTTCAAGGACCGCTTCTTTCGGCACGTTTTCGCCCCTGTGTACCGGCAGCTGCCGTGGTCGGTGCGCCGACGAGTCATCCAGGCGCTTCCGGGCAGCCATCGCCGAAGTTGGCCACCGCCGGAACACGACCCGCAGCAGCCGGCGATCTGACCGCCATGCGGGCAGGTCTGCACACTTTCCAATCCATCAAAAGCAACACAACCAAGTGAGGTAAATGCCATGCCAAAGACAGTCACCATCGACCCGCCCAAGAAAGGCGACGTTCTCTTCAACATCGAGGACAAAGTGTTCCCCGACCATCAGGCTGAGCCAGGCGACAAGGCCTATGTGTTCATGCACACCGTGCCCTTCGAGGGTTCTGTTGGCCTCGTCAACATGCTCACGGCCACTCGCTTGCAGCGCAAGGGATTCGAGTTGACGTTCGTGCTGTACGGGCCAGGGGTACTCATGGCTTCTGCTGCGCGTGGCTATCCGTCGGTTGGCTCGGAGGGCTTCCCGGGCAACCTCAGCATGAACCGCCAGCTCCAGGTCCTCATGGACGAGGGCGCCAAGGTGTACGCCTGTCGCTTCGCAATGGGTGCCCTGTACGGCATGCGCGAGGACGACATCATGCCGGGCGTCCAACCGTTCAACCCGCTCGACGTCCTCGATGCCACGATCCAGGCGTGGCGTGATCGGGCGCTGGTGATCACGACCTGGACGCTCTGACGACTTGCGGCGGGTGAGGGACGGCGCGGTGCCATCCCTCACCCTCCGCTCGGATGAACGGCGTTCTTCGTGAACGACGCGATCGCAATGGCCGAGACGTTCCGTTCGATGTCTTGCGGCGGCGTTGTGCGGGTCAGGAAATCGGCGGTGTTGTCGTCCACGTCGCTGGGCTCGACGACATCATCGCTGCCAAGGAGTACGCCTGACGCGCCGACTCGAACCACTCGACCGGGTGCGCGAGCTGGGCGACGCCTCGGTGCCGTTCCCGTTCGAAGTTCTCGCCATCTTCTTCGCTGACGACGCCGTGACGCTCGAGAACGAGTTGCACCAGGCGTTCGCCGAGGAACGGGTCAACCGAGTGAACGATCGGCGCGAGTTCTTCTTCGCCACACCCGAGGAGGTTTCACGGGTGCTTGCGGAGAAGGTCGGCAACCTTCTGGAGTTCAACGAGCACCCCGAAGCCACCCAGTAACTGCAGAGCAAGAAGTACTGGCCAGCCGGCCGGCAAGCTCGCGACCGGCCCGGCCGAGACGAACCAGGTGGTGCCGACGTAGCGCAGTGGTTCGTCAGCGCCGGGTGACGTGAGCGGGCACGATCGACCGGAACGTCGGAGATCTCACGCAGGCGTGCGCAGGACGGCGAACTGGTACTCCCACCCATCGTCGTCGTGCGGGTCGAAGGTCTCGAACATTTCGAGGTGACCCTGTTGTTCGAGCATGTGCTGCCAGCGGTCATGGTTTGCAAGTGAGAAGAACCGGTACGGGCGCAGCTCGCCGGACTCGGCGACGCCTTCGAAGTCGAGGCCGCCCCAGGTGCCGATGGCGACCGGCGCGCCGGGTGCCACGACGCGGAACATCTCGCCGATGGCGTCGTCGAACCGGTTGTGAGGGACGTGCACGAAGGTGCTCATCGTCCACAGCGCGTCGAACTGATCGTTCGGGAGCGGCAGGTCGTAGAGCGATGCGGTGACGGCCGCAGTGGTGTGGTCGGCGATGCGTCGCGTGTTGCCGTGGGCGAGGTCGATCCCGACGACGCTGAACCCGTGGTCGTGCCAGGCGCAGGTGTCGAGTCCGGGCCCCGCACCGACGTGGAGCAGCGTCAAACGTTGCTCGGTGCGCAGGAGCGAACCGAAGCGGTGGCGAAGATCGTGGCGAAGCTGTCCGTGTTCGCGGCGGTGGCCGCGTCGGGCTTCGGCTTCGTAGTGGGCGATGAGGTCGTCGTCGAGCGCCATCGACAGCTGATCGGCAGTTGAGCCGTTCGGTGCCAACCCGGAGGGTCGTGGTCGCGGCTGCGTCACCTCAGAACCTCCCTCTCGAAAGGCATCACACCATGAGCCGCACCACGCCCACCCTTGATGACCGTCTCGCCCGCTATCGGCCGACGCTTGA
>JAYURF010000129.1:0-2102 GCA_043756365.1 Acidimicrobiales bacterium | reverse complement strand
AGTTGTTCTACCTGATGAGTCGCGGTCTGTCGCAGGAACAGGCGATGGGCATGGTTGTCAACGGCTTCATCGAGCCGATCACCCGCACCCTGCCGATGGAGTACGCCGTCGAGTGGAGCCGCCTGATCGAGCTCCAGATGGAAGGCAGCGTCGGCTGAATCCGCTGAACTTTGTCGGTCTCGACAGGTTCAGTATGTCCAGACCGACAAAGTTGGGTCGGGCGACGGCGGTAGGTTCGATCCCATGTCGATCGAGCTGATCACCACCGCTGGAACGTTCGCCCTCGACGGGGGTGAATGGGATGTCATCAACAACATCTGGCTTGTCGGCGACGATCGCCAGGTGCTGGTCATCGACGCTGCCCACGACTCCGACCGCATCGTCGAAGCGGTCAACGGCCGGCGAGTGAAGGCGATCGTGCTCACCCACGGCCACAACGACCACATCAACGCTGCGGTCCCATTGCGCGAGGTGGTCGATGCACCGATCTGGCTGCACGATGCCGACCGGATGCTGTGGGACGTGGTGTGGCCCGGCGAAGCACCCGACCGTGCGATCGAGCCCGGCTCGGCGCTCACCGTTCCCGGTCACGAGCTCGGTGTGTTGCACACACCCGGCCATTCACCGGGATGTTGCAGCTTCCACGACGTCGCGAGCGGCATGGTCTTCAGCGGCGACACGCTGTTCTGCGGTGGGCCCGGTGCAACGGGGCGCAGTTTCAGCGACGAGGCCACGATCCTCGCCTCGATCCGCGACGTGTTGTTGAAGCTGCCCGACCACACCGTGGTCCATACCGGGCACGGCGACTCCACCACGATCGGTGCCGAGCGTGCCGGCGTGCTGAACCGGGCCGCCGAACTCGGGATCTGAAGCCCGGTACCTGGTTTACGATCCCGCGTCGTCGCAGCGGCCAAGTGTTGGCAGACTGGTGAGATGCCGATGCGCCAGGAGTGCAAGAACTTCGAGAGCCGCACGTACCGCAACGGCGAGACGGTGCGCAAGTGCAATCTCGACCTCGCCCCCGAGGCTCCGTGGCGCTGCCCCGAGAGCTGCCCGGCGTACGAGCGGCGGATGGATGCCGGATGGACGTACGGCTCGGTCCTGCCGCCGTCGACACCGGACGAACCTCCCGGCCTCACCGATGGGTCGGCCGCAGCCGTACTCGACGCTGCCGAGGATCACCTCAACTCGATCGGTGCGCAGGTGATGGCCGAGGTCGCTGCCGAAAGGGTGGCGCGCGAGGCAAGTTCGCGATCCGGTCGCGCCTTGCGTAAGTTGTTCCGCCGTCGCGGCAGGTGAGCGCCTCGCCCGGCGAATTTCTCCTATCCAGACAGTAGAATTTATGCCGTGCTTGCGTTCTCCCCCGACGCCATTCGCGCGTCCGCACCCCCCGATCTCGAAGCTCGCCTCGCCGCCGTGGAACGGGCGATCGCGATGCCGATGCCGACCGCCGGCGAGGAGGTCTGGCGCTACAGCCGGATTGGCGATCTCCATCTCGACCAGTTCGTCTCCGGTCATGCCTCTACCACGGTCGAAGCCGACGCTGCCGGTCCGCACGTGGCAGTTGCGGTTGCCAGCGAGATGGGCGATTCGTTTGTTACTGACGACGCGGTCGACTTGTTTCACGAACTGAACAGCGCTTTCGCCGACACCGTCGTCGTCAGCATCCGGGCGGGTCGCAGCGCCGACGGCCCCGTGGTCGTCACCCACCGCCTTGATGCCGCCGGAGTGGCCTGCTTCCCGCGGCTGATCATCGACGCCGCGCCCGATAGTGACCTCACGGTGATCGAGCGATTCCTGTCGCCCGACGGTGTGTACTCGCTGTTCGTCCCGCGACTCGAGGTCAGCGCCGCGCAGGCGGCCCGGGTGCGCTACCTCGGCATCAACATGCTCGGGTCGTCCACGTGGCAGCTCGGTCACCAGCGTTCGCTCGGCGAGCGCGATTCCACCACGCTGCTGGCCACGATCGCCCTCGGCGGCGACTACGCCCGGGTCCGCACCGAGGCGCGGCTGAACGGTCAGGGTGGCACCACCCGCCAGATCGCGCTCTACTACGCCGACGGCGACCAGATGCACGACTTCCGCACCATGCAAGACCACGC
>JAYURF010000128.1:0-2104 GCA_043756365.1 Acidimicrobiales bacterium | reverse complement strand
CGACGAGGTAGGCCAACTTCTGCACGCACTGGATCGCTTCGAAGTGGTTGTGGTTCATCTTCCAGTTACCGGAGATGAGTGGCTTACGCATTGGGGGCTCCTCGCAGTGCGGCCAGGCCGGGTAGGTCGCCGAGCTCGAGCAGTTCGAGCGACGCTCCCCCACCGGTGGAAACATGATCAACGTCGTCGTCGAGACGGAACTGGGCCAGCGCTGCGGCCGAGTCTCCGCCGCCGACCACCGTGAACGCCTTCGTGTCGGCCATTGCCTGAGCGACGGTGCGCGTGCCGGCGGCGAAGCGGTCGTCTTCGAACATGCCCATCGGGCCGTTCCAGAACACGGTGCGGGCGTCCATGATGATGTCGCTGAACGCTGCCGCCGAGCCGGGCCCGATGTCGTAGCCCTTGGCCCCATCGGGCAGCCGGGTGCCGTAGGTGGCGAAGTTGCCGCCGGCATCGAGGCCGACGATGTCGTCGGGGAGGTGGATCGCCTTACCCCTGTCCGCAGCATCGGCGAGCAACCGTGCGCACGTGTCCACCTGATCCGGCTCCCACAGCGAGGCTCCAATCGGCTTGCCCTGCGCGGCGAAGAACGTGAAGCACATTGCACCTCCGATCACGAGCGCGTCGACCACGTTCAACAACGCCTCGACCACGCCCAGCTTGTCGGAGATCTTCGATCCGCCGAGTACGGCGACGAACGGGTGCTTCGGGTGGTCGCGTAACCCGCCGAGCACCTCCACTTCCTTGGCCAGCAGCAGACCCATTGCCGAAGGCAGCGTCTGTGGCGGCCCGACGATCGAGGCGTGGGCGCGATGCGACGCGCCGAACGCGTCGTTGACGTATGCGTCGATGCCGTGGATCAACCTGGCGGTGAACGCCGGATCGTTGCCCTCCTCGCCCGGATCGAAGCGGAGGTTGTCGAGCAGTTCCACACCTGGGGCGAGCTCAGCCAAACGGGCGCGCACAGCTTCCATCGAATACTTTGCATCGGGCTTGCCCTTCGGCCGACCGAGGTGCGAAGCGGTGACCACGGTCGCACCGCGTGCGGTGAGCCACTCGATGGTCGGTAGTGCGGCGCGGATGCGGAAGTCGTCACTGATTGCACCATCGGCCATCGGCACGTTGAAGTCGGTTCGAACCAGCACCCGCTTGCCGCTGAGATCGATCGCCGCGGCGAGGTCGTCGAGCGTTGGGATCACTTCTTGCGCTTCGAAGCCTTGGCCCCGGCGTACAGAGCGGTATCGACCAGTCGGTTCGAGTAGCCCCACTCGTTGTCGTACCACGACAGCACTTTGACCATCTTGCCGATGCCCATCGTCAGGCCCGAATCGAAGATGCTGCTATGCGGATCGCCTTGGATGTCGCTGGACACGATCGGGTCCTCGGTGTAGCGCAGGATTCCCTTCAGTGAGCCGTTGGCCGCCTTCTTGAACGCAGCGTTGATCTCTGTGACGCTCGCCTCGGTCTTCAGGTTCGCGGTGAAGTCGACGATGGAGCCAGTCGGCACCGGTACCCGCAGCGAGGTGCCGTCGAGCTTGCCCTTCATCGAGGTGAGCACCAGGCTGGTGGCCCGCGCCGCACCGGTTCCGGTGGGCACGATGTTGATCGCCGCGCCACGAGCCCGGCGCAGATCGCTGTGCGGGCCATCCACGAGTTGCTGATCGCCGGTGTACGCGTGCACGGTCTGCATCAGCCCCTGCTCGACACCGAACGCATCATCGAGCACCTTCACCAACGGTACGAAGCAGTTGGTGGTGCAGCTCGCGTTCGAGATGACCTTCTGGGTCTTGAAGTCGAAGTCCTTGTGGTTCACGCCGTACACGAACGTGGCGTCGGCGCCATCGCAGGGGGCCGAAACGATCACCAGCGGCGCGCCGCCTTCGAGGTGGTACGCCGCGGTGTCGCGCTTGGTGAAGAAGCCGGTCGATTCGATCACCACGTCGACGCCAAGTTCGCCCCACGGGAGGTTCTTCGGATCGCGTTCGCTGAGCACGCGCAGCTCGTCGCCGTCGACGCTGATGCCACCCTTGGTCGCCTTGATCGTGTTCGGCAACTGGCCGAGCACAGAGTCGTACTTGAGGAGGTGGGCCATCGTCGCGAGCGA
>JAYURF010000127.1:0-2107 GCA_043756365.1 Acidimicrobiales bacterium | reverse complement strand
TGTGCGGGTAGTCACTCCCCCAGCACACGTTGCGCCAGCCCATCGCGGTCATCGCCTTGACCGCTGAACGGTCGTGTTGGAACGAGGCGTAGACGTTTTTGTACAGGTACTCGCTCGGTAGGTTGCGCAGCTGCGGGCGGACCATCGAGGCGTGCTGACGGTAACCCTCATCGAGGCGGTCGGCGATGAACGGCCCCCAGGTGGCACCACCTTCGGACACGATGACCTTGAGCTCGGGGTGGCGGTCGAACACACCGGATGCGATCATCTTCGTGACGGCACGCTGGCCACCGTAGGTGGTCTCGGTGTAGTTGATCAGCGCCCCGCCCGGGCCGCCGAAGTAGCCGCCGTGGAACTTGTCGGCGTCGTGGGGTTCGGTGCCGATGTGGAAGGCCACCACCATGCCGGTCTCCTCCATCGCCGCCCACATCGGTTCCCACATGTCGTAGTTCCAGTCGGGCACGCCGAGGCCGGGCTGAACCGAGCAGTACCCGGCGTGGAACCCGAGTCCGGCGGCGCGGTGCACTTCGGCCACGGCCGTCTCGGCGGTGAGCAGCGGGATCGTTGCCGTCGGGACGTAGCGGGGCGAGAAGCGCTGGTACTCGATCGACCAGTCGTTGACAGCTCGTGCACCGGCGGCCATCAGCTCGGGGTCGCGGATCGACGACATCCAGATGCCGATCGACGGATAGACGAGCTCGGACCAGATGCCCTCCTGATCGAGGTCGATCAGGCGCAGTGCCTTGTCGTTGGCGCCGGGGGCCCGCTCGGACACAGTGAGCCCCTGGTCGTCTTTCAGGTTCAGCGCAGCCGGCATCCGCCGGCGGAACTCCTGACCGTCGACGAAGATCGTTTCGTACTTGCCGTCGGCATCTTTGACGCTGCGCGGCATCCGCTCGGCAAGGTCGGCCGGCAGGCTGGCGGTGAACAGGTCGTCCGGTTCGACGAGGTGCGAGTCGCCGGAGTTGGCCCAGTACTTGGTCATGATCGATTCTCCAGTGTGAGGTAGCGGTAGCTGCGGGCAGGGGCAGGTTGGTGTGCGGGTCAGGTGCGAGTAGTCGGCCGGAAGCGAGGGGTGGTCATCTCGTCGTTGACGTGCTCCCACACGATCTCGACGGCATCGCCGATCCTGAGTGCCTCGACATCGCAATCGATGATGTTGACGAGCATCCGGGCTCCCGCGCCCTGAGTGCCATCGAGCTCGACGACGCCCGACGCGTACGGGCAGGCCCCGGCGAGGTCGGGGTGGAGCGGATGGCGGACGATGGTGAAGGTGTAGACCGTGCCGGTGCCGGGAAGCTCGACCCAGTCGACGCCACGGGTTTGGCAGTTGAAGCAGAACGCCGACGGCGGCAACCGGAAGGTGCCGCAGTGCGTGCAGCGTGGCGCAACAAGGCGCTCCTGGGCGGCCGCCTCCCAGAACGGTTGGGTCAGGTGGTCGGCGTGGGTGTGGTGCAGGATCGAGGGAAACACGCCCTGGGTGAGGGGTCCGAAGTCGCTCATGATCAGCCTTTCCTCAGCAGTGCGGCCGACACGGGCAGGCTCGCCGGGCCACCGGTGACGAGGGCGATCTCAGCGTCTGCCACCTGGTTGACCGCTGTGCCGCGCAGCTGCTCGACAGCTTCACGGACGTGCGTCATGCCGATGATGTAGGCCTCGGACAGATTGCCGCCGTGGGTGTTGACCGGGATGGTGCCGGTGCCGTAGCGGATGTTGCCGTCGGCTACGAACGGGCCGCCTTCGCCGATCGGGCAGAACCCGTAGTCCTCGAGCTGCATGATGACCAGCGGCGAGAAGTGGTCGTACAGCAGCGCCACATCGACATCGCCGGGGCCGACGCCGGCCATCTCATACAGCCGCTTGGCCACGGGCCGATGGCCGGATGAGGCGAACTCGTCGTCGGGGATCTGGAAGTAGCGGAACAACGCCGGCCCCCATCGCCCGGTGCCACCGTGGGCCGACGACATGATGTACACCGGCGGCTGCTTGAGGTCTTTGGCGCGGTCGGCGGCGACGGTGATGACGGCGACCGCTCCGTCGCTTTCCATGGTGTAGTCGAACAGGCACAGCGGATCAGAGATCATCCGTGCGTTGAAGTAATCGTCGA
>JAYURF010000126.1:0-5731 GCA_043756365.1 Acidimicrobiales bacterium | reverse complement strand
CGGTGCCGGTGGAACTCGAGGTGATCGACGAGGTGGCCGCCGGCGCGGCCAGCAACCTCACCGTCGGAGCCGGCCAGGCGATCCGGATCATGACCGGTGCCCCGATGCCAGCCGGTGCCGACGCGGCGGTGATGGTGGAAGACACCGAACGGTTACACGACGGAAACGTCGTGCTGGTCAAGCGTCCCGTGCGCGCCGCTGACGCAGTGCGCGACGCTGGCGACGATGTGCGCACCGGCGACACGTTGTTCCTCGGCGGCACCGTCCTCACCCCGGCCATCCTCGGAGTGCTCGCGAGCATCAACGTCCGCGAGGTCGAGGTGACCCGTACGCCGCGCGTGGCGGTGCTGTCCACCGGCGACGAGTTGATCGACGACGGTTCGGCGCTCGCGCCAGGCCAGATCCGCGAGAGCAACAAGACGATGCTCCTCGCGTTGGTTGCCGCCGCCGGCTGTGCGGCGATCGACTACGGGGTCGTCCGTGACGACGAGGCCGTGCTCGAAGCGGTGTTGCGCCGGGCAGCGGCGGAGTGCGATGCGATCGTCACCAGCGGCGGGGTCAGCATGGGCGACTACGACGTGGTCAAAGCCGTGCTGTCCACCATCGCCGACATGTCGTGGATGCAGATCGCGATCAAGCCGGCCAAGCCGTTCGCGTTCGGCATGCTCGATGACGGCGGTGGCCGGCAGGTCCCCGTGTTCGGGCTGCCCGGCAACCCGGTCAGCTCGATGGTCAGCTTCGAGTTGTTTGCCCGCCCCGCCTTGCAGACCATGCTCGGCAGGCCGGTCATCGATCGGTTGCGCATCGTCGGCGTTGCCGCGGAAGCGTTGACTCGCCGGGTCGACGGCAAGACCCACTACGCGCGGGTGGTCGGGGCGTTCGAGGCCGATGGGCGCTATCACGTCCGCTCGGTTGGCGGGCAGGGCAGCCATCAACTGGCAGCCACGGCGTCGGCCACCGCACTTGCCGTGCTGCCCAATGGCGACGGGGTTCCGGTTGGCGGGCAGGTCGACGTGATCGTGCTGTCGGTAGGCTGACCGCGTGGATCTCGTCGATCCGTTCGGACGCACGATTCGTGACCTGAGAATTTCGGTCACCGACAGGTGCAATTTCCGCTGTACCTACTGCATGCCAGAAGAGGGGATGAAGTGGTTGCCGCGCGCCGATGTGTTGTCGTTCGAGGAGATCGAGCGGCTCGCAGGGATCTTCGTCGAGCGATTCGAGGTCGACGGGTTACGGCTCACCGGTGGTGAACCAACGGTGCGCGCCCATCTTCCGGTACTGGTCGCCAAGTTGGCTGGGCTGCGGGTGCCCACGTCGTCGGCATCACCGCAGGCCGGACGGGCGCCGAACCTCGCACTCACCACCAACGGCGCCACGTTCCGCCTCGTCGCCCACGAGTTGCGCGAGGCCGGCCTTGACCGGGTCAACATCAGCCTCGACACCCTGCGCCGCGACCGGTTCCTCGAGATGACTCGCCGCGACGAACTCGTCCGGGTGCTCGACGGCATCGAAGCGGCCAAGGAGGCCGGGTTCTCTCCGGTGAAGATCAACGCGGTGATCGAGCGCGGCACCAACGATGACGAGATCGTCGACCTCGCCCGGTTCGGACGCGACCACGACGTCGAGGTCCGCTTCATCGAGTTCATGCCCCTCGATGCGAGCGGCCACTGGATGCACGACTCCGTCGTTGGCCAGGACGAGATCGTCGCCGCCCTCTCGGCGGAGTTCCCGCTCGAACAGGTGCCGGCCCGCGGCGCGGCCCCCGCCGACCGCTGGCGCTACCTCGATGGGCGTGGCACGGTCGGGGTGATCCCCACCGTCACCAAGCCGTTTTGCGGCGACTGCGACCGGGTTCGGCTCACCGCCGACGGCCAGTTTCGCACCTGTCTGTTCGCCACCACCGAGTTCAATCTGCTGGCGATGATGCGCGCCGGTGCCTCCGACGACGACCTTGCCGCCGAGATCCAACGCGCCGTCGGGCTGAAGTGGGCCGGCCATCAGATCAACCAGGTCAACTTCGTGCGCCCCAACCGCTCGATGAGTCAGATCGGTGGCTAACCGCACGCGTGCCGTGCTCGCGGTCGCAGTGTGCGCCGCGGCGTTGATCGGTGTGGTGGCCGTCGCCGCGGCGCCACCCGTCGACACGGTGCCCGGGCCGGCGACTGCGCTGGAGCCGGCGGATCGGCTCGCACCGTCTGGTCCAACGATCGGCGGGTGCCCGGTGTTTCCCGTGACGAACCCATGGAACACCAACATCAGCGGCTACCCGCTGCACCCGCGCTCCCCGCAGATCATCGCCACCATCCAGTCCGTCGGGGGCGACAACCTCCACCCGGATTTCGGCAGCAATCCCGCCTATGGCATCCCGTTCGTCGTGGTGCCGCCCTCCCAGCCGGCGGTGCCGATCACCTATACGGCGTACGGCAACGAGAGTGATCCCGGTCCCTTCCCGGTGCCGCTCGATGCACCGGTCGAGGGTGGCGCTGGGGCAACCGGCGACCGGCACGTGCTCGCTGTCCAACAGGGCACCTGTGAGCTGTTCGAGTTGTTCGTCGCCCGCCGCTCGGGTGGCGGTTGGCTGGCCGATTCGGGGGCCCGGTGGAACCTCACCACCGGTGCGCTGCGGCCGATCGGGTGGACCAGTGCCGATGCCGCCGGGCTGCCGATCCTGCCCGGATTGGTGCGCTACGACGAGGTCTCAGCCGGCGTGATCCGTCACGCGATCCGGGTCACGTTCGCGCAAACGCAGCGCGGGTTCGTGTTACCGGCAACGCATTTCGCGTCGTCGCGCGCCAACCTCGACCTGCCGCCGATGGGGCTGCGACTGCGGCTGACCGCCGCCTTCGACGTCAGCGCGCTGACGGGGCAGTCGCGCGTGATCGCCACCGCGATGCAGCAGTACGGCCTGATCGTGGCCGACAACGGCAGCAACTGGTTCTTCCAAGGTGCCGTCAACCCGGCGTGGGACGATGCCGACCTGAACCAGCTGAAGTCGATTCCAGGTACCGCGTTCGAGGTCGTCGACACGGGGCCGGTGCTCACCGGTTGACTGCGCGCGGTCGCGGGTGCGCGGACCGCGCTCGTTTGTTCAGTAGTCTTGGCCTCAGATGACTGACCTCTCCTTTTCGCACCTCGACCCAATGGGCCGCGCCCGGATGGTCGACGTCACGCCCAAAGAACCGACGCACCGACGGGCCGTGGCCCGCTGCAAGGTGTTCATGCGTCCCGAGACCACGTCGGCGATCGCCAATCGCGAGGTGAACAAAGGCGACGTGCTCGCCGTGGCCCGGGTGGCCGGCATCCAGGCCGCCAAACGGACGAGCGACATGATCCCGCTGTGTCACCCGCTACTCGTCGGTGCGGTCAACATCAACTTCGAGATCGGTGACGACTTCATCGCCGTCGAAGCCAATGTCGACACCGTGGACCGGACCGGGGTCGAGATGGAGGCCCTGCACGCCTGCGCGACCGCAGCGCTGACCATCTACGACATGTGCAAGTCTGCGGACCGGGCGATGGTGATCGGTGAGCTCGCTCTGTGGGAAAAGACGGGTGGTCGTTCCGGAGTGTTCCGCCGCGACCCCCCAGATGCGGATGTTTCGCTTAGTGTTACGAACGTAGTAGAATCGTAATGAAACGTGTGCCCGCCGCCACCCTCTGTTCCGGTGGCGTTAACCTTGCGGTAACCGAAACCACCACCACCACCACACATGTCACCACATCTCCTCACACCACATCTCCCAACCAGGATCTCCAGAACCAGGATCTCCAGAACCGAGCAAGGTAGCTGATGGCCAAGATCGTTCTTCTTGCTGTGGCTGCTGCCTGGGTAGCCATTCTCGTTCCTCCGTTGTTGCGTTCGCGGCTCGACAATCGGGCCGGTACTTCGGTCACCGATTTTCGTCGGCACCTGTCCACGTTGCAGCGTGCAGTGCCGACCCGCTCGATGACCCCGATGCGGGCAATGAGCCGTCCGTTGGCCCCGTCGCCGTTGGCTCGTCCTGCCGCGACCGGACGTCCGGGCGTTCGCTCTCATGCCGTGTCGCTCGCCGAAGCCGAGAGCTACACCGGTGAACTGCAGCGCCGCCACGACCGCGATCGCATGGTGCACGGACAGCGGCACCAGCCGGCGCGCCGCGTGTCGCAGCGTGAAGTGGTGCGCCGACGACGGATGAACGTGGTGTTCGTCTTGGCGATGGCCAACGCGGCGACGTTGTTCCTGTCAGCCACCACGAAGTCATCGGCGATGGTCTACGCCTTCGCGCTGGCATTCGTTTCGCTGTGCGGCTACTGCTACAAGCTGGCCCAGATGCGCCAGTACGAACACGACCGCCTGTACAGCGACGCCAACTGGTTCCACGCCGCCTGAACCGGCCGCCTAGGTTCGGTCGCCTGACTGCGCTGCCTGAAAGGTGGCGGGGCGCCCGCTACACTCGTCAGCTCCAACGGGGGTGTAGCTCAGTTGGCAGAGCGCAACAATCGCACTGTTGAGGCCAGGGGTTCAATTCCCCTCACCTCCACCCGGGAACCAAGTTCGAGGCCCCGCCGTTCGATCGGCGGGGCCTCGTGCGTTGCCGGACGCCGTTCAGGAACGCGAAGGAATCGATGTTGGCCATCGACGACGAGAAGTTGCCGCCACCGAAACCGGCCAGCGCTGCGGCCACGAGCAGGGTGCTGAACTGCACGCCGGGTTCCAGCACGAGGGCGGTGAACGCCGTTGGGATCAGCAGCAACAGTGCGCTGACCACCGTCCAGTTCCTGCCGCCGAACTTGCGACGGCGAGCGTGTAGGGGATCCGCAGCGCTGCGCCCGCTGCTGCGGGCATCGTGGTGAGCAGGAACTTCTGGCCGGGATCGAGCCCATACTCGGGGCCGAGGAACAGCACGAACACCGACCACAGGCTCCACACGCAAAACCCGATGTGCTCCGACAGGATCGAAAAGATCAGGTTGCGCTTGGCCACCCCCTCGCCCGTTTCGGCCCAAAACGTCGGGTCCTCCGGCCGCCAGTCATCGATCCAGCGTCCCGACGATCGGTCGCCCGCCTGGAGATCTGGGGCGATTCCAGTGCTGCTGCTGGCCGCTGACTCGAGACCCAGTACCGCCTCTGATGATGTCGACATGCGCCCTCTCCCTCATCCGTGTTCGCTGCCGACGTAGATGCACGTCGACCAACGTTGGGTTTGAAGGTACGGACACCCGGTTTCGGGCCGGTATCCCGAACGGGTCGATCAGATGACCGTCCGCTCACGCGTTGCGAGTAGCGGTGTGAGAACTGCGGTGTGCTCGGGCCCCGTCAGCCGGTCGCGGGTACGAAGTCGAGGGAGGCGCTGTTCATGCAGAACCGCTGGCCGGTGGGTGCTGGGCCGTCGGGGAACACGTGCCCGAGGTGCGAATCGCAGCGGCGGCAGCGGACCTCGGTGCGGCTCATGCCGTGGGTGCGGTCGGTGATGAGCGTGACCGCGTCGGCCACCTTGGCCTCGAAGAAGCTCGGCCAGCCAGATCCCGATTCGAACTTGGTGCCCGAATCGAACAGTTCCGCGCCACACGCTGCGCAGGTGTACGTGCCGTCGTCGTGAGCGTCGACGAACTTGCCCGACCACGGTCGTTCGGTGCCCGCCCTGCGCAGCACGTCGTATTGCTCAGGTGTCAGCAGCGCTCGCCATTCGGCGTCGGTTCGTTCGATCTCAGCCATCGTCATCACCCTTCGGTCGTGAACGGACAAGTTG
>JAYURF010000125.1:0-5732 GCA_043756365.1 Acidimicrobiales bacterium | reverse complement strand
CTCGCCGTTGCGTCAACGTCGCATCGCACCTCGCCCCAGATGCTGGATGCCGCGCTGCCACGGCCGGAATCAGTCCTACCACACTTCGAGGCCATCCGCAACGAATCGCTGCTCTGGTCGGTCTCGACACGTCGAACGTCTCGTGACTGACGAAGTTCGCTCGGGGACGGAACGTACGCCCGGGCGCTGGTCAGTCGGTGGGGAGCCAGGCCAGGACGAGCTGGGTGACCCTGACGTCGGTCCGTTCCAGACCAACCTGCACCGTGGTGGTCTCTGCGGCGATCGCAGCCCAACGCACGTCAATCGCGGTGAGTTCGTTGTCGAGCTCGCCTTCGAGTCGAACGATCTGCTCGCTCAAGGTGTTCACCTTGTTCTCGGCCGCGTCGAGCCGTTCGCCCGCCGCAGCCGTGCGGCCACGACGGCCAGCGGCGCGTCCCATGGAACCGAACACGCCGCCGCGCGAACGGCGGCCGCCGAAGATCCCCCCGAGCACAGTGCCGACGGTGGACAGCACCTCCTCGTTGCGTTGGCCATCGCGTTGCTCTTTCAGCACATCGGCGCGGTCATCGGCGGTGTCCAACTGGGTGCGCAGCTTGTGGAGCTTGGCGGCGTAGATGTCTTTCAGCTTGACCACGTCGGTGTCGGCCGCGTCGTCGGCGGCGCTCGCGCAGCGGGCGGCGAAGCTGTCAGCGGTCTCACCAGGTCGGCTCACCAGTTTGAGGCCGCGGTTTGCTGCCAAGGTGAGCGAGCGGGAACGTACCAACGTGTCGACGATGTCGCGCTCGACCCGTGTCCAGAACGACTTGGTGCGGATCGGCGCTCCGCACAACCGGTAGACACTGCCTGGGGGCCCCTCGTTGCGAAGGTCACGCTCGTCGTGGTCGACGGCGGCCATCAACGAGACGTCGAGCAATTCCGGGAGCGGATGGATCACCGCCTCGTAGATCTCGTCATGCACCAGCTCTGCCTTGTCGTCGTCGTAGCGCAGCGCCACGCGAGCGACGACAGCGGCGCTGTGCCGATGCCCCCGCGCGCTCCCGCCAACGGCGTCGAGCCATGGTGCCGCGACATCGACCCACCGAACCGGAATCCCCGCCGCAACCTCCGGCATCAGCGTCGTTTCATCGTCGGCCACGACGGGCGACCCGGCGGGCGAGCCGACAGACGAATCGGCAGCCGAATCGGCAGACGAATCGGTGATCGCCGATGTCGCAGGCGCAGCGGCCGGAGCGGGTAGCCGCGCACCGCCGGTCGGTGGTGGCAGGTGATCGGCGGCGGCCGCGGGGGCAGGTGTGGCGACCGCCTGCTTGCGGTCGGCCATCAGTGTGGAGATCTGCTCGCGGGTCAACGGGCCACGCAGATAGCTCATCGCCCACCTGGTGGTGAACACCTCCGGGGTGTCCTTGCCGGCGCGGCGGAGTACGAACTCGCGCTTGGACAGACCGGCGATCGTGTCGCTCAAGGCCCCGACGTCGATGCCGCCGGCCGCCGTGGTCATCCCCTCCAACAGTCGCTGCTTGTCGCGCTCGGTTTGCAACCGGCCGATCATCCACGTTCCCGCATTGGATAGCGCCTTGTAGTCGACGTCGACCGGGTTCTGCGTGCTCAGTACGACGCCCACGCCGAATGCCCGGGCCTGCTTCATCAGCGTCATGATCGGCTTCTTGGTCGGCGGCATCGCCGTGGGCGGGACATACCCGGCGACTTCGTCCATGTACAACATTGCTCGCAGGTCGGTGGTGCCGCTCTGGCGCCGCATCCACGTGACGAGCTTCGACAGGATCAGTGTGGTGACGAACTGGCGCTCGTCGTCGGCGAGGTGCGCGGTGGTGACGACTGCGCAGCGGGGCCGGCCGTCGGCGGTGCGCAGCATCGCGTCGATGTCGAGCGGCTGGCCGGCCATCCAACTCCCGAACGACGGCGAGGCGAGCAACCCGTTGAGGCGCATCGCGAACGCGGTGCGTTCCTTCGGCGGGTAGAACGCGTCGAGCTCGAACACGCCGAGCTTACGAATCGGCGGGGTCAGCGCCATCGAAACCAGCGCCGCTAGGTCGAGGCTTCGGCCGGCGGCCCATTCGTTCATGATCAGGTTGCTGAGCAGGATGTGCTCGCGGCTCGACAGCGGATCGGCATCGATGCCGACGAGGCCGAGCAGGCCGCTGACGAAGCCCTCGATCTCGTCGCCGACGGTCTCCGGGTCGCTCATATCTGCTGGCGCACGAAGCGATCCGACGATGTCGACACCAACCCCGCTCGACGAGCCGGGGGTGTAGATCGTGACATCGACGCCATCGTGAAGCGCTCCGATGTCGGTGCCCGAGAGCCCCCAGCCAGCGAGCCCCGTCGCCCACGCGGTTGCCTGCGCGGCAGCGAACTCTGGCACCGATTGGCCCGCCTTGGTGGCGTCGCCAGGGTTGACCCACGGTTCGAACTGTGCAGCCGATAGATCGGCGAAACCGAGACACAGATTGGTCAGATCGCCCTTCGGGTCGATGAGCAGCGTGGGGATTCCTGCCCGCAGCGCCTCTTCCACCAAGACGATGCCGAGGCCCGTCTTGCCGGAACCGGTCATCCCGACGATCACGCCGTGGGTGGTCAGATCGCCCGACGCGATGCGGGTGTCGGCTCCGGTGCGCTCGTGGTTCGCCACGTCGATCTGCCCGCCGAGGTAGAAATCAGCCATGGGCGCACGCTAGCTCTCGTTGCTCGCCAGGCGGTGTGCCTACAGTGGCCGAATGATCAGACTCAGCGTGTTCTATCCGGGTGGCGACGACATCAACTTCGACCACGATTACTACAAGAACACCCACGTGCCAATGGCCACGGCCGCATGGAACGTGGGCGCCGAGATCGACAAGGGAACGTCTGGCCCGTACGCCGCCGGGGTGCACTTCTTTTTCGAGTCGGCCGACGCGATGCAGGCTGCACTGGCAGCACCGGAAACCGCAGGGATCATGGCCGACGTGCCCAACTACACCAATTCGACGCCCGTCATGCAGATCAGCGAAGTCGTCTGATCCGCTTGGCGGTCAGGCGGCGCTGATCCGGTACGAGCATCGCTGGTCGCCGCTGAGCACGTGCTGCTCGCGCGAGACCAACACGTCGTCGCCGAGCGCGCCGCGGAACACGTCGAGTTCGCTGCGGCACAAGCCGCGGCACGCATCGGCTGCACTGCAGATGGGGCAGTGGTGCTCGATCAGCACGAGGTCATCGCCGTCACGCACCACCTCGGCCAGGTAGCCCTCGGCTGTGCGCTGGTCGGCCAACCGGCGTACCTTCACGGCCACCGTGCCCGTGCCGACGACGCCGCGGTACTGGTCGAGTTGGCGACGGCTTCTTGCTTCGATCACGCGGTCGAGCGCAGCATCGCCGAGCTCGCTGCGGATCGACTCGATCAGGTCGAGGGTCAGATCCACATGCCGATCGGGGAACACCCGCGCAGCCGCCTCGGTCAACCGCCAGCGCGCAGCTGGGCGGCCGCGACCACGCGAGATGCCGTCGATGCGGCGCACGAGATCCGATTCCAGGAGCGACTCGAGATGCTGGCGCACCGCCGTGTCGGTGAGGCCGAAATCCGCCGCGAGTTCGGCTGCGGTCGCCGAATCGACACGCTTCAATCGCTCGACCAGACGTCGCTTGGCGTCGGTCATCTCGCTCATGTCTGCGAGCCTAGCGATTACGTAAGCGAGTTCTTCGTTAATCACAGTCAACCGACCGGGCGCTCAGCTTGACAGAATGTACAAGTGACCGTTTCGACCGATCCCTCTGCTGTGGCCGCCGACGCCTTGATCAACCAGTTCGGGCTGGCCGACACCGTCGTTGACGACGCCTCGCTGGACAACAGCGTCGCCAGGTTCCGCGAGCAGGGCATCGTGTTGCCGACGTTCGCCGAACTGGCCGACCCGCGCCAGATCGACCGCGCCCATGTCGATGGTGTCGACCCGAATGCACCCGACGCGCGCAACCTCTGGCGGGTGCACTGGTACAACGATGCCGATGGCAACCGGGTCGATGTGCCCGGCCATGTTGTGCTGCCGCGTGAGCTCACCGGGGTGGACAGCCCGATCATCGTGGTGTTCGGCGACCGGTTCCCGATGATCGCGGCACACAAGGTGCTCGCTGCGTACAGCTGTCTCGCCCCGCGCGTGGTGAGCGGGCAGTTCGACCCGACCAGACATCGCGCGATCTGGCCGAGCACTGGCAACTACGCCCGCGGCGGCATCGCCATCAGCCGGATCATGGCCAGCCGCGGGGTTGCGATCCTGCCCGCCGGGATGAGTCAGGAGCGCTTCGACTGGCTCGATCAGTGGTGCGCCAACCCGGCCGATGATGTCATCCGTACCGTCGGGACCGAGAGCAACGTCAAGGAGATCTACGACGCCTGCAACGAACTGGCTAAGAATCCGGCCAACTTCGTGCTCAACCAGTTCTGCGAGTTCGGCAATCACCTCGGCCACTACGAGGTCACCGGCCGGGCGCTCGCGCACACCTTCGAACACGTCCGCGCCGGGACCCACCGCGACCTGGGCCTCGCCGCGTTCACCAGTGCCACGGGGTCGGCCGGCACCATTGCCGCAGGCGACCGTCTGAAAGACGACTATGGCACCCGCATCGTCGCCGTCGAGGCCCTGCAGTGCCCGACCATGCTGGAAAACGGATTCGGAGAGCACAACATCCAAGGCATCGGCGACAAGCACATCCCGCTGATCCACAACGTCACCAACACCGATGTGGTCGTGGCGGTCAGCGACCGGGCGACGAACCACCTTGATGTGTTGTTCAACACCGCGGTCGGCCGCACGTTCCTCGCTGAACGCAAGGCGATACGGCCCGAGATCATCGAAGCGCTCGGGCACTTCGGGTTCTCCTCGATCTGTAACGTGCTGGCCGCGATCAAGACCGCCAAACTGCTCGGCTTGGGCGCCGACGAAGCGATCATCACCGTCGCCACAGACGGCGCCGCGCTCTACCCGAGCGAGCGGGCCAAGACCATCGCCGACGAGTTCGCCGGCGACTTCACACCGGGTGATGCGGCCGAGGTGTGGGGCGAACATCTTGGCCACATCGACACCGCCGACATGATCGATTGCACCGAACGCGACCGCAACCGGATCTTCAACCTCGGCTACTACACGTGGGTCGAGCAGCAGGGCACGCCGTTCGAGTTGTTCGAGGCTCGCCGCGGCCAGGAGTTCTGGCGCGGCCTGCGCCGCTATCTGCCGGTGTGGGACGAGATGATCACCGACTTCAACGCCCGCGTCGCTGCGGGATGACCGGTTGCCGGATGACCGGTTGCCGGATGACTGGTTGCCGGATGACTGGTTGCCGGATGACTGGTTGCCGGATGACTGGTTGCCGGATGACTGGGACCGCGTGAGCGCCACCGGATGGCGGTGTGCGGTCTGCGCAACAACCGTCGACATCGCCGAAGCGCTCGTCTGGCGCTGCCCGAACGCGACGGGCGACGATCGCCGGCACGCGCTGCAGCCAGTTCCGTTGTCGTTGCCGTCGCAGCCGACGCGCGATCGCAACCCGTATCTTGCGTTCCGCGAACACCTTGCCTGGGACGGCTTTGCGGCTGCCAACGGGCTCGCCGACGACGCTCGCGCGGCGCTGATCGCGGAGCTCGACGCGCGCATCGCCGCCGCCGCCGGCACTGGCTTCATCATCACCCCGTTCGGTCGAGCCGACGCGCTCAGCGATGCGCTTGGCTTCGCTGACGATGGCGGCAT